>JAOUHV010000057.1 GCA_029884425.1 Gammaproteobacteria bacterium | reverse complement strand
GGCTGGATCAGGCGCAGTGTATGCCATGGTGCCGCTGATTCAACGACGTATGACTGGACAAATTGCCGGCATGGCTGGCGCCTTTGGCAATGTTGGTGCAGTTATTTTTTTAACGGCAAATGCCAAGCTCAGTTATGATCAATTCTTCATGTTCATCGGTGTAGTTGCAGGCATCGTATTGTTGCTGACACTTGCGTTTCTGGATGAACCGGAAGGACAGATGGCCGAAGTCCTGGAAAATGGCACCGTCGAACTCATTGATGTCAAATAACAGAATAGAAAGAGCCGGCCATAGTGTCGGCTCTTTCGCGGAATTTATATGACAGACAACCATTTTGTTCAGATTGGTTATTTCAGTGACAAGGGTCTGCGGCCAATCAATGAAGATTGTTGCAGTGTTCATGTGCCCGATGAGGCCTCAATCACTACCAAAGGCATAGTCGCACTCATTGCCGATGGCGTGTCTTCCTGTGAAGCTGGGCAGCAAGCCTCACACACCTGCGTCAGCGGTTTTCTGAACGATTATTACAGTACGCCCGACTCCTGGACTGTGAAACATGCGGGACAGCAAGTCATTGGTGCGCTCAATCGCTGGCTGCATGCCAGCGGTCATAATTTTTCATCCTCTGCCCAGGGCATGTTAACCACGTTTAGTGCACTGGTCATTAAATCATCGACAGCGCACATCTTCCATGTTGGCGACAGTCGGATTTTTCACCTTCGCGGCAATGACATTGAATGTCTAACCCGCGACCACCACCAATGGAACAGCGGTTCAAAATCCTATTTGTGTCGAGCCATGGGTGCAGACGTCAACATTGAAGTTGATTACCTCGCTTGCCCAATCCAGATTGGCGACACATTTTTGATGACGACTGATGGCATCCACGAATTTCTGTCACCCAATAATTTACGCGATATTTATCATCAATTTTTAGATCGACCGGATGCTGCCAGTCAGGCAATTGCCGCTGCAGCAATCAAAGCAGGTAGTGATGATAATGTTACTTGCCAGATTATCCGAATTAATCAGTTACCGCGTCTTAACGAGGATGAGTTTTATCAGCAATTGGCAGAACTGCCATTCCCTCCCGAACTTGAGACTGGATTAATTTTTGAAGGTTATAAAATCATTCGCGAACTTCACGCTAGCAGTCGATCGCAGGTTTATTTGGCTCGCAATCTCAGCAACGACGAAGAGGTTGCGCTGAAAACACCCTCGCGCAATTTTCTTGATGACCCGCTTTACATCGATCGTTTTTTGCATGAAGAATGGGTAGCACGCCGGGTCGACAACACGCATGTATTGGCCATCAGGCCCAGCACCCAGCCGCGCCGTTTTTTATACTACGTGAGTGAATATCTGGATGGTCAGACACTGGAACAATGGATGAATGACCACCCATGCGCTGACATCAATCTTATGCGCGGAATAATCGAGCAAGTCATTCGCGGTGTGCGTGCATTCCATCGACTTGAAATGCTGCATCAGGACTTGAAACCCGCCAACATCATGATCAACCGTGATGGCGTGGTTAAAATTATTGATTTTGGTTCTGCCCATATTCCAGGCTTGGCGGAAGGACGCGGCCCATGGATAAGCTCATCACCGGCTGGCACCTGGGACTATGCGGCACCTGAATATTTTTTGAATAAACCCGCCAGCAATCGCTCCGACATATACTCGCTGGGCGTTATTGCTTATGAAATGCTAAGTGGCCAATTACCCTACGGGAAAATTGCTTCAGTTCGCAGCCTAACGCAGGCCAGGTACACGTCATTGCGCGACCTAAACGACGCTGTTCCTGCATGGGTGGATGCGGCGATTGAAAAAGCCACACAGATTAACCCCGAACTACGCTACTCGACCTTATCGGAATTTTTTGCCGATCTGTGCAAGCCCAATCCTGCACTAGTGAAAAAAAATTTACCCTTGATCCAAAAATCGCCATTGGCATTTTGGAAAACACTTGCTGGATTATTGTTGCTGGTCAATTTCCTGCTGTTGTTTGCGCTGCTTCACGACTAATTTCGCCGAATTCTCACTGCTTCTAGCACCGTCGCCAACAGAATCAGCACGCCACCGATCATTTCGATTTGGCTCATCTGTTCACCGCCAAATATCGAGGCTGTCGCTACCGACACCAGCAATTCGGAAATAAGAATGATAGAAGCGCGTCCCGCTTCCATATGCGTTACTGCCCACTGCGTCGCCAGGGTGGCCACCAACATCCACGCCAGACCGTAGCCCACCAACCAGAGCCAGTCGGCATTATCCACCTGAGGCACAGGCACGTTTCCGATCAGCAGATAAATCCCGCTCATCAGCGTACAGCCTAAAAATACCGCGCCAATTTTACCGGTCATCACCATGACCTGCTCTTTGCGACAGGCGACATTATTCATCGCAAATGCAAAACCCGCTGCCAGCGCCAGAACATCAATGGCGGTCGGTGGCGTCGAAAACATTTCCATGCCACCCAACACCAGAAAACCACCTACAATGGCTGTAGCTACTGCCAGCTTGCGCTGCAGATCGATTTTCTCACCAAGAAAAAACCTGCCCCCCAACACACCCCATACCGGCGCTAGGAAGAACAGCATCATGACGCGAATGACATCGCCTTCGACGATCGCCAGGGTAAAAGCAAAATTGGCGAAACCACCCAGCAACACCATTAGCAAAAACATGCGCCAATGCCGTCCGAGCCCAGGCAAGATCCGCAACAACATCGGCATAATCGCCAGGCTGGCAACACCAAATGCGACAAAAACCACCCACAAGCCGCCAATACCCGCAGCAGCGAAATATTTCAGCGGCATCCAGGTCAGCGCCCACAAGAAGGAGCTGAATAACAAAACGATCACAGGTACTGCTGGTGACATGCTTACCGCCTGATGAATGAACATTGAACGATTCGCCGCAATGGCGAATCATGGCGCCTGAATCCGCGCGGCCTATTCGTTGGTCGCAAAATACCCGCGCAGATCCATCTCAGCCATCAGTGAAGCAATGCCCTTGCCGATTAGCTGCTGCTGGGTCGCCAACAGCTTGGCAGGATCACTTCCCTGCAAGGTCAGTTTGGATTTGGCGACCAGTTTCTTGGTTTGCTGCTCGCCCTTGTAAGCAATCAGTTTTAGCTTGAGCTGGTGAATCACAAAGCCTTCAACTCTCGTGATATCGTCTGTCAGGGTCAATTCCAGTTTATGCTTCATTCCCGGCTGTACCTGCATCCCCAGGCTTGCCAATGTCTCGCTCGCCTGAGCACGCAACTGCTCAGCACCAATGATTTCCAGGCTGATTTTCTGGCCTTCGACTTTCTCTATGAACGGCAAATCGATTTTGGTCTCTCGTCCGGCAGAAACACTGAAACGACCACTGATGTCACGATGCTTTGCTGCTTTGGCCACAAAGCTGTATTCACCCTGCGCCAAAAACTCGCCCGACTCCCGTTCCAGTCCATCAACCTCAACCTGATAGTCATTCACGTCGCTGACAAAAATCACCTTGCCCTGATTCATCCGTTTGAGCAACTCGACCCGGCGTGCCTCCACCCAGTTGGCCATGGCTGGCGCGTCGACAATGTTTGCATTGGCAACACTGTGCAGCAGCGCACTTAACTGCTGACTGATCAATAACGCTTCCTGACGCTGATCGCCATTGAGCAAATCCAGATCGACGGCTAATTTTTCACGCATGAATTTGATGGTGTCTTCGACCGCTGCGCGATCCAGTCCGGCCACCACACGAATGGCGTTGCCGTCCTTGCGCTCATCAACATATTTGACGTTTTTGAACAGAATATCGGAACTGATTTTCTTTTTGCTGCGGATATTTTTGTTAACGTCGGCGTTGCTGACTGCCACGTCAGAACTGAACTCTGACTCGACACGGGAAATAACTTGTTGACTCAAATTTGTCAGTGCAGAGGCTTTGGCCTGGGCAATGTCGTCACCGGAACCCTCTGCCTGCAATACAAAGTTTGCTGCCTGTGTCGTCGAAAACGTTAGCAGCAGTAGTAACGAAAAAAAAATGCGGTAGCTGATCATGCGCTCACCCTAAAAATCCGCCTGCGAATGCAGGCGGATTTCGCTTTTGTGCAAAAAATCAGGGAGCCGTTTTGGAGATTTCGGCAGCCAGTTCATCAAATGACTTTTTGGCCTGGAATTGCTGCCACAACGCCTGGTCGTTACCCATGCTGGTCTTGAGCGCGGAAGCTGCGTTGCGTTCAGCCATCGCTGCATCCAAGCCCATCAGTACAAACAAACGACCATCCGGTGCGGTGCGGCTCTTGTACACTTTCGAGCCTTGCAACGTTTGATCGGTAATGGTTTTCAGCGTGCTGCTCGCGGCCGCATCCACCGTTTCGGTAACACCTACGCCAGTGGTACCCAGGTATTTTTTGACCATTTTCTCAACGCGCGTTTTGAACTGCTCGGCCAGACGACCGCGCGCATCCGCTGCTGCCATGTCTTTCTGGAAGCTGATGCCTGCGTTGGTGGCCTCAGCAACACCGACGGCCTGCACTTCCAGACCAGCAACAGGTTCGTCACACACCCAGCCAGGTGCCGCTTCTTTGGTGTTGGGGAACACGCAATCGGGTTCGATGTCCGCTTCGCGTACAGGCTTGCCGCCGCAACCGGCCAAGGTCACAGCCACACCCAGCAGCAGAGATAATGCGATTAATTTTTTCATGGTGATCTCCTATTTCCTCGTTGCTGAAATTTATTCGACGTTGATTTCAATGTCGCCACTGCCGGCTTTCAGCACCAGCAACGTACCGGATTCCATTTCACGTTTCAGCTCACCCGGGCCACGATATTTGCCGTTGAGTTTTTCCATCAGGTCAAATGCGTTGGCTACATCTTTCACTTTCAGCTGATACTGGAACGTGCTCTTGCCTGCAGCCAAACGCTTCACCGTGCCGCTGGCTACCGATTTGAGTGCGCCGTATACCGCGGCATCCACCTGGCTACCCTGTGATTCGGTGGTAAACACGACCACCTTGAAGCTCTTGCCCTTGGCTGCATCTTCCAACCAGGCTTTGCGAATTTGCGAAATCAGCTTGTCAGCCACGTCGTTGGCCGCTTCCTGGATCAGCGAGTCATAACCTGACGATGCGCGCTCAGACGAGTGACCTGTGGTTGCTGCCAACTGACGGCCAGTGGATGTTTCAAACGCCTTGGCAGTCACGGATGCTTTTTTGGTACCCACGCCACTGACTTCGCCCAACTGGGTGTTGCTCTTGACGTCGATGTACACATCACTGCCGGATTCCAGTGCCCAGGCGTAGGCCGGATCAACATTGCCTGACAACTTGGCAACTTTGCCGATCAAATCATTGAGCTTGCCTGACTGCTCCACCACGTTCACTTCAAAACTGCGGTCGGTCAGGTATTCGCCGACGGTGTTTTTAGCCACGTCCACATTGCCGGACGAGTCTGACGCCACGATCGAAATGCTGGGCAAGCCTACTTGATCCACCAGATCACTGGTTGAGGAAATGACCTGTTTGTCCTGCAGATAATCACGCAACATCTGCACATCAATGCGAACCAGAACTTCGACCACGGTGGATTCACCGACTTTCTTTTTGGATTTCAGATCGCTGGTGAAACGAATGAAACGGTCATACGAACCATACAACTCCTGCTCGAAACGCGCCATGTTGTTGCGCTCTTCAGCGGTTTTCAGCATGGGTTTGTCGCCGGCATTCAGCAAAAACCAGATCGCGGCCTTACGTGCATCATCCAGCGCAGCCTCTACCGTGCTGCCCTTACCACTGGCACGCAGCATGGTTTCAGTGGAACTGGTGCTCTCAACTTCCTGTACCTCGTGGCTCTTTGGACGCAGATCCACAGGCTCAACTTTTTTTGGTGCACTGCTGCAACCCACGATCAGGGATGCGGTCATCAGTGCCAACAGAATACGTTTGTTTTTCATTCCATTACCTCATCATAGATGCAAGACTGCCAATCGAACGAATATGGAAGGACACGCCGACCAACGCAGCCCACCCGCCGACAACATCGGCATTGGCCGTGGGTGCATCCTTTTGTTCCGCTGTCGATGCCACTGGCTCGTAGTAATCTACGTTAGCAAAAATTTCGGTGGTAGGCGAAAACATATAGCCCAAGTTCGCCCCCAGCTTGAATGCTCCCGACTTGACATCAATCTCAGCCGCGCCATTTTTGCCCACTGCGTTCAAATCAATGCCACCGTAACCATAGTTAAAACCGGTGTACAAACCAGATCCCAGGTTATAGCGATGCGCAACTGACAATCCGTAGTATGAAATCGTTGGCGCGGTATGGGTAACCACACCGTTACGGCTGATGTCTTCACCGCCCGCACCGAGGAACAAATCAAGAGCCAGCCATTTTTCCGAGAATGCGGCCTTGTTGAACATATAGCCCAGGTCCATTTTCACACCCAGGAACAAGCCTCCCATGCTTCCGCCCCCGGCAGCCGGATCCTGATCGATTTTTTCCAATGTATAGGGCAATGTGCCGCCGCCTATATTGAAAAATACGCCGGTCCATGGGACTTCGCGCAGCTGATCCTTGTACTCCATCGCACCGTCTACCAACTGAAATTGGGAGCGATATTCGCCGGGACTGGTTTTATACAGATCCGAATCAGCCACCGCTCTTACCTTGCTCCAACCGGTTTGCTGTTTGCCATTATCGGTGGTCTGCGAAATGGTATACGGCGCATCTATTCGCAAGTCCTCGTTTTCACCCATGTTGCTGTAGAAATATCTGCCGTCAACTTCATCAATGGTGCCAAAGATGGAGAAATTGTCATCCTCCTTCAGTTTGGTATTGGCGTGTATACCCGCCGCTTTTGCTGCAGTCATGTAGGCACGTTCGAATAAATTGTCCTGACTGGTCTGTATCGGAAAAACGCCAACCACACGATCGCTGGCCGACGAGGAACCCGACTCGCCAACAATTTCATCGTAAACCACAAATTTGCCGCTCTCCGCGTCAAAGCGATGAATGAGCACTTTGACACGCATGGAGACACTGAACGAAATATTGAATACCGGCAAACCACCCAGACTGAGGCGGGTAATGGTAATTGAGCCGCCGCTTTCGTGGGCATAGAAAGAAAACACGAAAGCAGAATTCATCAATTTGCCAATCACATCGGCTGGCACGCTGGTTTCTTTGGCGATATCACTGAGGAAAGTTGCTTTTTCCTTGTCCGGCAACTCTTGATAACGCGCGTCCTTGGCCTTGATCAGCACTGAACCAAGCAGCGGCGCAATTTGCGCGTCCAGGTATTTGTCGACATCGCGCTTGAAGCTGTCATAGCTGCCAGTATCAAAACTAAACGGCGCTATATTGGCTTTTACATCCACGGTTTCCGACAAACTGGTGATGCTGATCGAATCGGATTTGATGGCCAACAAATCGTAGCGCTTGCCCGCCAGACGCTCCAGCAATTCAGCCGCAGCTTTGGCTTCCAGGGCTTTGTTTACCTCAAAGGTCCAGATTCCTCGCGGTGAACAGCGTTGATCATCCGTAGAGCAGTATATGATTGGCGATGTCACTCGGCGGCTTTCCATGCCGATATCTGCCAGCTCCATCTGTACCTTACGTTCATATTTGCGCTGACTGTCATCATTTTGCAGCGCAGTTTCCGCCATAACGTTTGCGGCAAACAACACGGACAGTGTGCACGCAATAACCGCGACCTTCATTTTTTCTTCCCTCACATGCGCGCGACTTCTCGCCGCCATCAATCCCAGTTAGTGTTTCGCAATATTTCTCGCGTCGCATAGCGTTAGATAAAAGCCATACTGCTGTCAACCCCTGTGACGCTCACTGCCAATCATCGCCATAGTGATGCGTTATTTCCTCGCCGGGTGCAATATCGCGCAGCGCGACAACCGTTAGATCGTCATAATAAATCGCATTGGGCGTCATCGAATGGTTGATATAGCGCATTTCATTGAGCACCCTGATGCCGGTCGAGTCATCCAGCCATAGCACATGCGGCCCATCCCGTCGGGTATAGCTGCCCTCAACCACGCCAATCACTGTACCCTCGGCAATGGCCTGACTGGCAAACAGCCCTACGCCATGAATCCCACTTTCACCCACTTCAACCATGTTCACCCCTTCTGTCAGACAATCCCTTATTCTGCCACAGCGACATTGTCCTGGCCGTTCAAGTTGATCGTTCACCGCACCGCCCGCTGAGGTACAATTCCCCTAGCCGTTATCTACCCTTTCAGAACTGTATGAATATTGATCAACTCGTGCCCTGGCAAGCCAATTTTGCCGACCGCTCACCGCTGTTTGCTCCCCTGGAGCCACTATTGAGACACTTTGCCTCACACCAGCAATGGCCCGAGCTGGCCGACTACCAGCAATTGCTTGCCGCCTGGCCCGATACCATCCGCACCCTAGGCGGCAACACCATCCGCGTTGTGCCCCAGGACGATCACCCAGAGCAGTTTGAGATGCACTACGCACCCCGCATTTATCTCAGCGGTGAAATCCAGACTCGCCGCCACAACTGGCACGACTTCTTCCAGTTTTTGAGCTGGTTTTTGTTTCCGCAAACCAAGGCCATTATCAATTCATTGCACCTGGAGCCCGCGCGGCAACGATATAACCAGGGGATTAAAGGCGCGCGCTCACCACTGGAAAACATGCTGTCGTTGTTCGATGAGGGTGGAGCTGTTGTCGTCAGCAGCAACGAGCAACTGCTGCAAATGGTCCGCGAATTTCGCTGGAAAGATTTGTTCTGGCATCACCGCACACAACTAACCCAACAGCTGCAATGCTTCACCTTCGGCCATGCGGTTTACGAAAAAGCACTGATGCCTTACGTGGGCATGACAGCCAATGCAATTCTGCTGACGGTCGATGATGATTTTTTTACCTTGCCACTCAACGAGCAACTGCAACAGGTTGATCGACAGCTCGCCGCCGTGCTGCAGCAAGGCCAGCAGTTCTGCAAACCAAAAGACCTGCATCCCTTCCCCATCCTGGGCATGCCCGGCTGGAGCGATGACAACCAGCAAGAGCACTATTACGACAACCAGCGCTATTTTCGTCCCGGCAGACGTGCTACAACTGGCTAGGAGTCCACACCAGGAGCACCCGCTTGTTAGCCCAGATACTGCGTCGATCGGTCAAACATCTACCTCCCAGTGTTTTGCGCATACTGGCCAATCAATGGCGACCTTTTCGCGCCTCCGGCATTCGCATTAGCCACGTCAGCAACGATTACCACTACATCCGCGTAGAAATGAAGCTGCGCTGGTACAACAAGAATTACGTCGGCACCCACTTTGGCGGGTCACTCTATTCGATGACCGATCCATTTTTCATGATGATGCTCATCAACATCCTTGGCGATGACTTTATCGTTTGGGACAAGGGCGCCTGCATTGACTTTATCAAACCCGGCCGTAGCACGGTGCATGCTGAGTTTCATTTCAGTAGCGAAGAAATCGCCCATATCCGGCAACAATTGCAACAACAACCCAAACTGATATTCCAAAAGACCGTGTACATTGTCGATGAAAGTGGCGAAAACATCGCCAAAGCTGACAAAATGCTGTACGTCCGTCACAAAAAGCCCTGGCCGGAAAATGTTTCCAGCACGAAACATTCTGTTTCGGAATAACTATAATCATTAACTTTTGTAAATAACGCCCTCAACCGCTCACGCTATTTCAGCACAGGCCGCCATATAAAGCGGTTTTTAACGAGGGATTTAACGTGTCTCCAGCCAAGCTAGAACAACACCTGCCGACACACTCCAGCAACGAACGTCGCCACTGGGACCAGAATCGCAAGATCGATATCGTTAACATTGGCGCAGGCGAGTTGTACGCTTCACAGCAGCATGAACTGATCTCCACCCTGCTAGGCTCATGCGTTGCGGTATGCCTGTATGACCCGATTAATAAAATTGGCGGCATGAACCATTTTAAGTTGCCACATCCTGGCAAAGAGCAGCTCAGCACCATCCCTCGCGCCAACTATGGTTCGTACGCAATCGATGCGTTAATCGAGAAAATAATGGGCCTTGGCGGCAAACTTAGTCATTTGCGCGCAGAAGTTTACGGCGGCGGCAGCGTCATCGACGGTTTGAACAGCAATATTGGCGAGAAAAATATCGAGTTTGCATTGGCGTACTTACAACAAAAAAATATTCCGGTGACTCAATGCGTTGTCGCAGGCACGCGTGCACAGCAAATCTTCATGCACCCATCCAGCGGCCATGTTTTCAGCGTTTGGCAGGGCCAGCGCTCTTTGAGTGAAACAAAAACTGCGGAAAAAATCTATTTGGAAGGCCTTCTGCAACAGAACTGATTGCTACTGCAGAGAAGTAATTCAGGCTATTCTGCGTTCGCCGATAATTCTATCAACCCGGTTAGCTATGGGTAGCTGCAAGTAAAAACAACTGCCTATGCCCTCACAGCTCTCAACAAACAACTTGCCGCCCATCTGCTCAACCAGCCAGCGACTGATCGACAGTCCCAAGCCGGTGCCGTCTACTTTGTAGTGATGCTTTCCCACCCGCTGGTATGGCACAAACAACTTTTCCATGTCAGCATCAGCGATTCCAATGCCGGTATCGCTGACGCAAATCAATAGCTGCGAATCTTCAAGCTCACAGAACACATCCGCCCTGCCATCTGCACGATTGTACTTTATCGCGTTCGACAACAAATTCAGCAGCACCTGGGTAATTCGACGTTTATCGCCCTGCACATAGACACCACGCACATCAGGCATCATACCCAGGGTTATTTGGTGATCAAAGGCAATTGGGCGAATCATTGTCAGCGCACTGCCCAGCACCTCATGCATGGATACCGGCCCTGACTCCAGGTTCAGTGTGCCGTTTTCAATCTGTGACAGCAGCAACACATCATTCACCAACGACAACAGATGCTCTCCGGCATTGCGGATTTCCGTTACGTAATCCAACTGCTCGGCACTCAATGAGACATCTCCAGTCAACAGATCCGTAAAGCCAATAATGGCATTGAGCGGGGTTCTGAATTCATGACTGATATTTGCCAGCCATCGGCTCTTCACCTGCATGGCTGTACTGGTAGAGTGATTCTGAATTGCTTTGCCTGTTTCGACAGTCGCTTGCGCCACGGTAGATACCACACGCGTCATCTGCCCATCAGATTTAGGTAAATGCCGCCATTCGCACACCAGTTCGCGACCATCCTTGGTACGATTACGTATGGTTTGCGCCACGGCTTGACCGCTCTGCAATACCTGTTCAAGTTCAGCAATAACGCGGGCACGCTCGCTGGGAGTACACAAGATCTGGAACAACGACCGCCCTAATGCCTGCGCAGCGGCATAACCGAACCATTGCTCGGCCACTGAATCCCAATGAAGAATATGCTGCGACTTGGCATCCCATTCCACTGTCGCCAGCATCGAAAATGCGGAAGGGGAATCAGCAAGCATAGACAAAACAATCCAGGCAGAAACTGTTACAAACCGTTACCCTCTGACAAAGAACGCCGACGATTTGCTGGTCGCTCATCACATCAATACTCCCTTGTCTCGCTCACATCCACAACCACCCGGGCCTGCCACAGGCACGGCATGCATCGTTTGAAAATAGGGAATAATTGCTGTTTTGGTACATCCGTGTTGTCCTTTGCAAGCATCCCTGAAATAGGTCAAACTGCCCGAAGCGACTTGTCCATTTAGCGGAATAGCTGTAAGGTTTTTTCATAGTACATTGGTGCTAACTGCTAGTTTTTTCCCGGTTTTAAACCGTTCTACTCATAACGGCGAATAGATCTCGATATTGATACTGACATGCTGAATTTATTCAAAAAAACCCCTTTGTTGCCCGAAGAGGCAGCCCTCTGGCTGCACCAAGGCTTCGGCTGGTGCCTGACGAACTTTGGCAGCGACGCCTTTGCGGGTAGCGCCCTGATCCAGCCCAATGATCAACATTTCCCCGGTCGGGAAAACTCGGTGCACGGTATGGCATCGCTGATACTCGGCCACGTCCAACGCCATGCAGGCCTGAGTCATTGGCCAGTACGCGCGGTAGACATCCACCAGATGCCAGAGGGTACACTCTCGGCAACAACAGAATTGGCGACCCAATCGTCCACCTGGCTGGATATTGGCTACGAACCCCAACAAGTCAGTGCGCCGGAGGTGTTGATTGCCAACTATGCGCACGTTCTGGCTCATCATCTGGGGCTTCAGGCCAAAACGCCCCCGCCCTGTGAAGCGGACCAGTGGCCGCTCATGACGGAATTGCTGGCCATCTACCTGGGGTTTGGCATCATGCTGGCCAATACTGCCAGCCCATACCGGGGCGGCGGCTGTGGCAGCTGCAGGTGTGCCGCCACGGAACGTCAGGGCTTTTTGTCGCAGGACGAAGCGACCTACGCGCTCGCCATGTTTTGCTCGCTGAAACAAGTTAACGAGAAAGAAGTGACCACGTATTTGAAAAGTTCGCTGCGGCCTTTTTTCAAAAAGGCCATGAAGGAACTCAGCCAGACCAATTCAAATCTGCACGAGCTGGCCCAAATCAGCAGCCAGCCCGCGCTGCGGTTTATTACTGTGAATCCTGCGCCGAACTAAGCACCGGCGCTCCCAGCTGTCTGAGTTGCGCCCGCTGGCTCTGGGCCTGCAGCAACACTTCTTCAGCCAGCTTGGCCAGTTGCTGCTGATCCAGCTTTTCCGATTTCAGCCTTTTTACCAACTCGCCGAGCTTATCCTCGCTGACGCGAGACTCTTGCTCAATAAAGCGATCCAGGGTTGCCAATTGTTCCTTGCGGCTGTTGAGCGATGCCTCGATCGCTGTACGCGCCACCCGCTCCTGATCAAGATTGACTTGTACCTCGACCAGCTTTTTCACCTGCTTTGCCTGATCCGCTGCGCTGCCAACCAGCGCACTGTGCCGGGTCAATTCAATTTCCAGCAGTTTTATCGTTTTATCCTGAGCCGCCAGTGTCTCTGTCAAGCTGGCTATTTCCATACCCAGCTTGTTGCGCTCAAAGCGCTGACTTTGAGCGATCAATTCCGGCACTGAGGGGAACACCAGACCAAACGCCTGCTCGTTATCTTTGACAATCGACGTCAGCACACTGATTTTTTGCATTGCCTTCGC
Source organism: Gammaproteobacteria bacterium (assembly GCA_029884425.1). NCBI lineage: Bacteria > Pseudomonadati > Pseudomonadota > Gammaproteobacteria > Gammaproteobacteria bacterium. The sequence continues at coordinate 4,099 of JAOUHV010000057.1, read as the reverse complement.
ATCCGTACCACCGGAATTGGCATATTCGAGCAACTTGGCCAAAATCTCGGTCTGCAACTCCCGCTGGCTCTTTACCCGTTCGGCATCAATTTTGGCGTTTTCGATTTGCTGATTAATTTGCTCGACGGTGGGCGGACCAAACAAGGCGGCAACCAGCACGGTGATCACCGAGGGTTTTAGAAACGCATCGGCTGCCCTCTGCAGCAAACCGCTCGCCACAGGCACCACTGCTTCCTCTTTTTCTTCTTTGGCATCAGACATCTACCCTTCCCTCCGGCTTCAATGGCAAGCGCCATACTCTACGCCGCTCATCACAAAAAATCACCCTACCCATCCGGATGATTGACAAAATACCCGATAAATTCCATAATTCGAAACATGTCGAACTGTACAATTAACCACCAGCAACTCGCGCTTATTTTCAAGGCCCTGGGCAATCCCCATCGCCTCGCCCTGCTGCATCGCCTGGTCAGCTGTTGCGCCCCCGGTACACGCTGCAATGCCGAACAAGCCATGGGGGTTTGCGTTGGCTCGCTGGGAGATGGCCTGGAAATCGCCCCGTCGACCCTCTCGCACCACCTGAAGGAGCTGCATCGCGCCGGCCTGATCCAAATGGAGCGTCAAGGTAAAAACGTCGTATGCTGGGTCGATCCGGAGCCGCTGGCCCAGATCGGCGCCTTTTTTAACATCCCTGTCCCGCAAGGAGAAACGTCATGAGTCAATGCTGCCCCCCGGCCAAACCCGACACCAATCACGCGCAACACGATGACCACCGCCAGCAGGTTCGTGATGCCTACAGCAAAGTTGCCCAGGCCAGCAATGCCGGCAGCAGCTGCGGCCCGGAATCCAGTTGCTGCGGTGTTTCCGACGATGCTGCCATCAACACCCTGATTTCAACCCGCCTGGGTTACAGCGAAGATGACCTGGCCACCGTCCCCAGCGGCGCCGACATGGGCCTGGGCTGTGGCAACCCCCGCGCCATTGCCTCGCTGAAACCCGGCGAAGTGGTCGTTGATTTGGGATCAGGCGGCGGCTTTGATGCTTTTCTGGCGGCACGCGAAGTGGGCAACACTGGCCACGTTATCGGCGTGGACATGACGCCAGATATGCTCAGCAAAGCGCGCAACAATGCAGTGAAAGGCAAGTTCAACAATGTTGAATTCCGTCTGGGTGAAATCGAACATCTGCCTGTGGCCGATGACAGCGTCGACGTCATTATCTCCAACTGCGTCATCAATCTTTCACCCAACAAACCGCAAGTTTTCCGCGATGCGTTCCGCGTGCTCAAAGCCGGTGGTCGTCTGGCCATTTCTGACGTGGTCGCTACAGTCGAACTGCCCGAATCCATGCGCAATGATCCACAGCTAATTGCCGGCTGCATGGGTAACGCGTCACTGGTTGAAGAACTGCAACAGATGATGCAGGACGCAGGCTTCAGCAATATCCGCATCGAGCCTAAAGATGAATCCAAGGAATTCATTCGCGACTGGGCACCAGGTCACAACATCACCGACTATGTTGTGTCGGCCACCATCGAAGCCATCAAACCCAAACCACGCTGCTGCCCACCTGGCTGCTGCTGATGATAATCAATCCCGCCACCCATGATCGGGTGGCGGGATAAATCCGGCACATGCGTCTAGCCTGTTTTTTTCAACTTTTCTGGCGACTGTTCCGCAATCCAGATTCGTGATCGCCCGTGACGCTTTGCCTCGTAACACGCGGCATCAGCACTTGCCATCAATTGCTCCAATGTCAGTCTCGCCAGCATCTTTTGTACACCGATGCTGACCCCAACCTGAAACTTTTTCCCTTCCCACTCGAATTCATACCCAGCAACAGCATTCACAATACCATCGGCGATACATGCAGCATCTTGCAATGAACAATTTTCCAAAATAATGGCAAACTCATCACCACCCGTGCGTGCAAAAATATCACGCTTGCGTAGCCGCCCCTGAATAAGCTCACATGCGTTCTTTAGCAATTGGTCACCCGCCGCATGCCCGGCTGTATCGTTTACAGTTTTAAAGTGATCCAAATCCAGATAAAGCAGACAGTGATTATTTTCCCCATGGCTTTTCAAAACTTCTTTCAGTCGCCGTTCAAATTCAGTGCGATTGATCAACCCGGTTCCAGCATCGTGGGTGGCCCTGAAACGCACATCTCGTTCTGCCTCCAACCGTTCACTGATATCAAAAAACCGTACTACGGCTCCCAAGCATCGTCCGTTATTTTTCAGCGGGCGCTCGGTGTATTCCACTGGCACCGAACTTCCGTCTGTTCGCAACAATCGATAGTAATACTCATTCTCTTCATACTGAAAAAACTGTTGCATGTTCATACCCAGCAACTGATGACTGTCGCCACAGCCAAACATAGTTGCACAAGCCGGATTTGCAAAAGTACAACTCCCGTTGAGATCTACCCCAAAAATGCCATCGGCAGAAGACTCCAGCAACAATCGAAACTTTTCCGCCGTATTCGCCAGGCGTTGCTCAAAATCCTGTCCCACCCGGTAGATATAAACCGAAACAAAAATACTCAAAACCATGGCAATACCCACCAGCTTCATGGCTTCAGCCTCAAACGGCTCGCGAATTTCCTCTAAATCAATTTTTGCCACCAGCCCAACATTCAACCCATCCACCCATTCATAGGCAGCCAATACCGGCTCGCCACGATAGTCCAATCCCTCCATCACTCCACTGTTTTCTGCAATTGCCCGCCGCGCAGGCATGGCCAGTTTGGGATTTTCAGGCAGGGGAATAAATTGTTGCTGCGCGCCGAACCGTTGGCGATTCAGAAAACCACCACCATCAGGTGCGGCAACCACCAATAACAACTCATCCGTCTTGCCAAACCCCTGATAGGAATTTTGCGCATCAATTAATTGACTGAGCGTTGCCGCAGATGCGCCACCAGGCATGACATCTTGACTCTCGACAGCATCAAAACGCTGCACCGCGCGAATCAAATTTGCATTGCTACGCACCACGTTTACTAGATTGTTTTGATACTGGCGATATGCCGATTGATAAAGCAGAACCAAACTAATACAGACTACAAACAGCAGCGTTAAAAATACCACTGCGATAAGATTAAGCTTACGGCGACCGTTCATGGCAGCCCCTCGTGCGTTATATTTAACGCCGCATCCCTGTTACCGTCCTCTCCCCCGTCCTCCGTACCTCTTGTTTTTCGGACGACAGACAAACAATAAAAGTTAAAATTTGTAAACGATCTTCGATCGTATAGCGAAATTAATTCACGTATGATGTAACCAACTCAGTACCGTGAAGAATTATGCGCCTATACCACGTTTGTTTTAATGTAATGGTCTACCTCTCTTTGACTTTCTTTGGTTCCGCAGTCAATGGCTCACCAATGCCAGTCACCATTTCCAAAGAGGACACCCAACGCATCGGCCAGCAGATTTGGCAAAATGAAGGTGCGGGTAAAACAGAAAACCTGCTGGTGTGGAATGCTGGCGAAGATTTCCCATCGCTGGGCATCGGCCATTTCATTTGGTTTCCACAAGGTGTTCAGGCGCCTTTTAAGGAAAGTTTTCCGCAGTTAATTCCGCTGTTGAGCAAACATCCGTTGTGCCCAGATTGGCTCAAAACCCAGCGCACAGCGCCTTGGCAATCACGCGAACAATTCCTGGCCGAACGAAACAGTGCAAGAACGCTGCAATTGCAGAAATTACTGCAGCATACTTTCACCGAGCAAATGCAATTTATTCTTCAACGCTGGCAGCAAAGCCAACCTGCCTTGCTGGCCCACGTTACCGATGCCAAGCAGCGACTGCTGATACAACAACGCATACAGCAATTGCTACAGCAGCCTGCCGGCGTTTATGCGCTGATCGATTATGTGAATTTCAAAGGTGAAGGCATCGCAGAAAAAGAGCGTTATCAGGGCGAAGGCTGGGGGTTGTTGCAGGTTTTGCTGGAGATGAAATCCGACAGCCGTGATCCGGTCGCTGAATTTTCCCGTGCCGCTGACGTGGTGCTGACTCGGCGGGTGCACAATGCGCCGCGTGATGAAACGCGCTGGCTGCCCGGCTGGCGTAAACGATTGCAAACTTACACACAAA
>JAOUHV010000056.1 GCA_029884425.1 Gammaproteobacteria bacterium | reverse complement strand
GGGCTGTTTGTTTTTGGGGCCAAGGTTTTTATAACTTGCCTTGCAGCTGGTCCAGAATCGCCTCATTTTCCAGGGTCGAAGTGTCCTGGGTGATGGGCTCGCCCTTGGCAATGGTGCGCAGCAGTCGGCGCATGATTTTGCCGGAGCGGGTCTTGGGCAGGTTGTCGGCGTAGCGAATGTCATCGGGCTTGGCGATAGGGCCGATTTGTTCAGCCACCCAATTGCGCAATTCCTTGGTGAGTTTTTCATCAACCCCGCCGGCGGGACGCTCGCCGCGCAGCACCACATAGGCAAAAATCGCTTCGCCCTTGATGTCATCGGGGCGACCTACCACCGCTGCCTCGGCAACCCGAGGATGAGCCACCAGCGCCGATTCCACTTCCATGGTGCCCAGGCGATGGCCAGACACGTTCAGCACGTCGTCCACCCGACCCATGATCCAGAAATATCCGTCGGCATCTTTGCGCGCCGAATCACCGGCCAGATAGTAGCGCCCACCAAATTCACCCCAATAGGTTTTGATGTAGCGTTTGTCATCGCCCCATACCGTGCGCAGCATGGATGGCCAGGGTTTTTTGATGACCAGGAAACCACCCTGATTGGGTTCGGTGATGGGGTTGCCATCATTGTCGACCACGTCGGCATCAATGCCGGGCAGCGGCCAGGTGCAGGAGCCAGGCTTGGCGGCCAGCGCGCCGGGAACGGGCGCGATGGCGTGCGAACCGGTTTCGGTTTGCCACCAGGTGTCGACGATGGGGCAGTTTTCATGGCCGATGACGCGGTGATACCACATCCAGGCTTCGGGATTGATCGGTTCCCCCACAGTGCCCAGCAGACGCAGGCTGGACAAGTCATAGGCATTGGGGAAGGCATCGCCCTGCTTCATCAATGCGCGAATGGCGGTGGGGGCGGTGTAGAAAATGGTCGCCTTGTGTGCCTGGATCATTTTCCAGAAACGGCCATAGTCGGGAACCGTCGGCGCGCCTTCGTAAATGACGATGGTGCTGCCGGTGGCCAGCGGTCCATAGGCCACGTAGGAGTGGCCAGTGATCCAGCCCACGTCGGCGGTACACCAGAAAATGTCGTTGGGTTTGATGTCGAACACCCAGCGCATGGTCACAATGGCACCCAGCAAATAGCCAGCGGAGCTGTGTTGTATGCCCTTGGGCTTGCCGGTAGAGCCAGAGGTGTAGAGCAAAAACAGCGGATGCTCGCTTTCCACCCACTCGGGTTCGCATTGGTCGGCCTGGCCGGCGATGGCATCATGCCACCATACATCGCGGCCGGCTTTCATGCTGACCGGGTTTTTGCTGCGTTGCAGTACGATGACTTTTTCGATGCTGGGGCAGCCGGCGGCCAGGGCCTTGTCGGCGGCGGCCTTGAGCTCCACCACCTTGCCGCCGCGATGACCTCCATCGGCGGTGATCAGCATTTTGGCACCGGCGTCTTCAATGCGGTCCTTCAGTGATTCGGCAGAAAATCCGCCAAATACTACGGAGTGAATCGCCCCGATACGGGCGCAGGCCTGCATGGCGACCACGGCTTCGGCGACGTGTGGCATGTAGATAACCACCCGGTCGCCTTTTTTAACCCTATTGGACTTCAGGGCATTGGCGAATTCGCAAACCAGCTTATGCAGTTGACGATAGCTGATGTGGCGGGTATCGCCGGGTTCACCTTCAAAAATAATCGCGGTTTTGTCACCCAGGGTGGTCAAATGGCGATCCAGGCAGTTGTACGACACATTGATTTTGCCATCGGTAAACCAGGCATAGTGCGGTGCGCGGCTGCTGTCTAGAACGGTAGTGAAGGGCTTGTGCCAGCTCATTTCCTGGCGGGCATGTTCTGCCCAGAAACCTTGGTGATCTGCCTTGGCCTGGGCGTGAAGTTGCAGCAATTTGTCGTGATTGATAGTGGCCTGGCTGGCAAAACTCGGGGACGGGGAAAACGAGCGGTCTTCGTGCAAAATGGAGTCAATGTTGTCCGTCATGAATGGCAGTCTCCTGAAATTACCTGAAAAGTATGCGCAGTATAATGAAGGTAATTGAATGGAATGACAATGCCGTAAAACTACGGGAACCGACGACACTTTACTCCGTGACCGACTTTCTAACTTTCTGAAACGAAATAATATACATTTAGAGTTGAGAAAGGGTACCTACCGTCCGACAACGTGGTTTGCTTGGATAACGACCGGAAGTAAGGAGATAGTGATGGATATGCGGCGGCGAATGGTGTTGGACGCCAAGGTTCAGCTGTTGAAAGAAAGCTTTTGTCGCAGTTTGCGTGAGCGGCAGGTGCAGATTGACGAGCAATGGCAGCTTTGTAGTCGTCAAGAGAGCGATCCTGCATCTGCGTTTGAGTTGTATCGTCTGGTGCATAGTTTGGCGGGTGCGGCGCCAAGTTTCGGGTTTGATGCGCTTGGGCAGCGGGCGCGTGAAGTTGAAATACTGATGAAAGTGGATAAACAGGCCCATCTTGCTAATTATCCATACGCGCAACATGCCAAGATGGAAGTCTTGATGCGTGCGATGTTCGCTGAAATGGAACAAACAGCGTCGATGGCAGATGGATAGCGATGTATGAATCTGAGGAGATGGTTTGGTGGGTGCGGGTCTTAAGGTAACTTATGTCTATGACGAGCCAGAAATAGCGCAGCCTGCTGCAGAAGTCAGCGCTGATCCTGCTCAAATACTCACTGCTTTTTTGTTGGAAGACGACCAGATTCTTGCACAAACCATAGCGTTATTGCTCGAACCCTACGGTTACCAGGTCAAACACTTTTCCGCCATCGGTCAGTTGGAACAAGCGCTGAACGAATCTGTACCCGACGTGATTTTGATGGACGTCGAATTGCCTGATGGTGAAAGCACCGAATACGTCCTCAACAATCTTGATCGTTTTAAAAAAATCAACGTGCCATATGTGTTCATGTCGTCGCGAGATGCTTTTTCCTATCGTTTGCGTGCAGTGCGCGCAGGTGCCAGCGGCTATTTTCTAAAGCCGGTGAATATCAGTTCCCTGGTCGATCGCTTGGACAAATGCACTCGCCGGGAAGTACGAGACCCATATCGTGTGTTGATCGTCGATGACTCACTGTCCATCGCCCGTTTTGAACAAAAAATTCTCGAAGATGCAGGAATGCACGTATCCATTGTCACTGACCCGGATCAAATGCTCCCAGCGTTGGATGAGCACAATCCTGATTTGTTATTGATGGATTTATACATGCCCGGATGCAATGGTCAGGAGCTGGCTGGCGTCATTCGGCAGTTGGACAATTACCTGGGAATTCCGATCGTATATTTGTCGTCCGAAGCCAATGTTGACGTGCAGCTGACAGCCATGGGCGTGGGCGGCGACGATTTTTTAACCAAACCGATTGATCCGCATCGTCTGGTGGCAACGGTTTCCAACCGGGTTGAGCGGTCGCGCAAGCTGCGTTCGCTGATGGTCCGCGATGGTTTGACTGGATTGCTGAATCACTCGGCCATTAAAGAGAAACTGGAACACGAGGTTGATCGTGCGCACCGTAATGCTTCAGCGCTGGTGGTTGGCATGGTCGACATCGATAAATTCAAAAGCGTCAACGATACCTATGGCCACAGCACTGGCGATCGTGTGATTAAAAGTCTGTCGCGGATACTTCAGCAGCGGCTGCGTCGCACTGACGCCATTGGACGCTACGGTGGTGAGGAGTTTGCGATTTTGCTACTGGATACCGACATCGAAAATGCCGAGCGCATCATGAACCAGATTCGCGAAGATTTTAACAAAATCGCCCAACAAGGCGGAGAAGGCCAGGTGTTTTTCTCCAGCTTCAGCTGCGGCCTGGTGCAGATACGTGACAAACTGACCGCCAAGGATTTATACAACGCGGCAGATGCAGCGCTGTATCAGGCCAAAGAAGGTGGTCGCAACCAGGTGGTGGTCAGCAAATAAGGTGTGCTGATTACCCCGTAAGCGGGATTTTGCTATGATTGCCAACGGTCATCCCATTGTGAGATGGCCGTTTTGTTTTTGTCGCCAAAGCGGAATACCGATGCCCCCATTTAAGACCAGTTGTCGCCAATGTCCCCGTCTTGCCAGTTTTCTTGACACGGTCAAGGCCGAAAATCCTGATTATTTCGCCAAGCCGGTGCCACCCTACGGCCCTGCCGATGCGCAATTAATGATCGTTGGGCTTGCGCCCGGTATGCACGGTGCCAATCGCACAGGTCGACCATTCACCGGTGATTATGCTGGCGTGTTGTTGTATCAGACTTTGTTCGATTTTGGATTTGCCAACAAACCCGAATCGATTGCCCTGGGCGATGGTTTTGAATTGATCAATTGCCGCATCACCAATGCGGTGAAATGTTTACCGCCGCAAAACAAACCCATCGGCAGCGAAATCAATCAGTGCAATACCTATCTGACAGACGAAATTGCCAGCATGCCTGCAGGCAGTGTGGTGGTGGCGCTGGGCTCGATTGCGCACAACGCAGTGCTCAAAGCCCTGGGTCAAAAACAGGGTTTTGCCAAATTTGCCCACAATGTTGCGCATCGTTTACCCAATGGCATGACCTTGATTGATTCCTATCACTGCAGTCGCTACAACACTCAAACCAAACGGTTGACGGAAAAAATGTTCCGCGACGTTTTTCATCACGCCAAACAAATTCTGGGCTGATCCATGGACGATACTGAGCCATCATTGGAATCATCGGATGAGCCCAGCGGCTTTGATGCCAAGGAATTTCTAAAAAATCTGACCAGCTCGCCCGGCGTGTATCGCATGCTCAACGAGGCGGGCAAGGTCATTTATGTCGGCAAGGCGCGTAATCTAAAAAAACGCGTCAGCAGCTATTTTAATCGCGGCGATCAAACGCCAAAAACACGAGCGATGGTGGCGCGGATTCGCGGCGTTGAAGTAACCTTGACGCACACCGAAAACGAAGCGTTGATCCTGGAAAATAATCTGATCAAAACGCTCAAGCCGCAGTACAACGTGTTGTTTCGCGATGACAAAAGTTACCCGTATATTTTTCTTTCCACCTCGCAACAGTTTCCGCGTCTGGCCTATTATCGCGGCGCGCGCAAGGAAAAAGGCCGTTACTTTGGTCCGTATCCCAGCGCCGGTGCGGTGCGCGAAAGTTTAAATCTGCTGCAGAAACTGTTTCCGGTGCGCCAGTGCGAAGACAGTTATTTTCGCAATCGTTCACGCCCCTGTCTGCAATATCAAATCAAACGCTGTACTGCGCCGTGTGTGGGTTACATTGACGCAGAAAAATACGCTGAAGACGTGCGGCATGCGATGTTGTTTCTGGAAGGAAAAAATTCGCAAGTGATAGACGAGCTCGCCGGCAAAATGGATCAGGCTGCCGAAGTGATGGAGTTTGAAAAAGCTGCGGTGTTTCGCGATCAAATCGCAGCGCTGCGCAAGGTGCAGGAACGTCAATATATCACCGGCGAAAAAGGCGATCTGGATGTGATTGCTGCCGTCACAAAAGGTGCGCTGGGTTGTGTGCAGGTGTTTTTCATTCGCCAGGGACAGAATCTGGGCAACAAAACGTTTTTCCCCAGCCACAGCGAACAGGTCAGCGTGGAAGAAATGCTCGAAGCCTTTATTTCGCAATACTACATCGGCAAATCCGGCGCCCGCACCGTGCCGGCTGAAATACTGGTCAACGTCCTGCCGCAGGAATCCGAGGTGCTGGCGCAGGTGCTCAGTGAGCAAAGCGGCCGCAAAGTACAAATCAGCGACCGCTGTCGTGGTGAGCGCGCCCGTTGGTTAAAAATCGCGCAGACCAACGCAGATGCCGCACTGCAAGTCCACATGGCCGACAAAGCCAACGTGCATGCGCGGTTTGAGGCCCTGGCCGATGCGCTGAAACTGGAACAGGTGCCGCAGCGCATCGAATGCTTTGACATCAGTCACACCATGGGCGAAGCCACGGTGGCCTCGTGCGTGGTGGCTGACCACAGCGGCATGCTCAAATCCGATTACCGGCGCTTCAACATCGACGGCATTACCGGCGGTGACGATTACGCCGCCATGCACCAGGCTTTGTCGCGGCGGTTTCGTCGGTTGGTGGAAGGCGAGGGCAAGCAGCCCGACATCGTACTGATCGACGGCGGCAAGGGCCAACTGGCGCAGGCCGAGGCGGTGCTGGCCGAGCTGCAATTGCACGACATTCTGCTGATCGGTGTGGCCAAAGGGGTAGAGCGCAAGCCCGGAATGGAAACCCTGTTCTTGTCCGGGGTGGAGCAGCCGTTTATACTGCCGGCTGATTCGCTGGCCCTGCACCTTATCCAGCAAATCAGGGACGAGGCTCATCGCTTTGCGATACAGGGTCACCGCGCCAAGCGCGGCAAGGCCCGAGGCCGCTCCGCACTGGAAGATATTGAAGGATTGGGTCCCAAACGCCGCCAGCAACTGCTGCGACAGTTCGGTGGCCTGCAGGGAATACAAAGCGCAGGGATCGAAGACTTGGCCGCCGTTAAAGGCATTAGCGCGGCGCTGGCAGAAAAGATTTACCAACATTTTCACTCTGATTGATTGTTTAGCATGCACAGTATTCCAAATTATCTGACCTGGGGTCGTATCGCTCTCATCCCCATTTTTGTCATCGTGTTTTATCTGCCGGTGAGCTGGGCGAACGAAGTCAGCGCCTTGCTGTTCATGTTGGCCGGTTTTACCGACTGGCTGGATGGCTATTTGGCGCGCAAGTGGAAACAGACCACCGCCTTTGGCGCGTTTCTGGACCCGGTGGCCGACAAGCTCATGGTTGCCGTGGCGCTGATCCTGTTGGTGCAGGCCAACCCGACCGCGACCTTTGCCGCTCCTGCCTGCGTGATCGTGGGCCGGGAGATTGCCGTGTCCTCGCTGCGTGAATGGATGGCCGAAATCGGCGCGCGTGCGGCGGTGGCGGTATCGGGCATGGGCAAGATCAAAACCACGGTGCAGATGGTGGCGCTGCTGCTGTTGCTGTACCGTGATGACCTGCTTGGCCTGCCGGTACACATGATCGGTATGGCGCTGTTGTACGTCGCGGCGATCCTCACCTTGTGGTCGATGTTGGTGTACTTGAAGGCCGCCTGGCCGCTGTTGATGAAAACTCGATCAAACTGAATCACTTAGCTGAAAATTCTGTTTCGAGGTGTTGACAGCTAGGCGAATCTCAGTAAAATGGCGCCCACATTCAGCGGGAATAGCTCAGTTGGTAGAGCACAACCTTGCCAAGGTTGGGGTCGCGAGTTCGAGTCTCGTTTCCCGCTCCAAATTCGCGAAGGCCTCGGTTATCCGAGGCCTTTTTGTTTGGGGAACGAATGTTTTCTCAAGAAAATGAAGCGGTTCCGAGGGGGAGACAAGATCGCCCTGAATCGGTATACTAGCGCCCAAGGCTGAGTGGCAGAGTGGCCATGCAGCGGATTGCAAATCCGTGGACCTCGGTTCGACTCCGGGCTCAGCCTCCATTCTTGATCTTTGCACACTGTGTTTGCCCGGGTGGCGAAATAGGTAGACGCAAGGGACTTAAAATCCCTCGGCTGGTAACGGCCGTGCCGGTTCGATTCCGGCCCCGGGCACCATTTAAAATCAATGAGTTATCGCTGAATTATATTTCTTAACTCAGCGTTTAAATCCTCCGAAAAAATTCATAGTAGACATATAGTAGACGCTTCGAGCACAGATTTTCGTGGCCATTGACTTCCCTATTCTTAGTAGGCAGCTTTGTTATTTAAGCCGCTTGTCTCAAATAGTATCGTTTTTGAGCATGATTCTTATGGTTGGAGGTTTTTTCTAACTATTAAAGCTGTTTCTACTATAACAACGCTTATGTTCTTTGATAGATTAGGCATTGTTTATATGTGCTTATTTGGGATATTCAAAGTTTGTAAGCGGAAGTGAATTCAGCTTGTTCTCTTTTCCCTATTGTTGCTTATTGTTTAATCAGTCGAATTCAAGATGATAAGCAGGAACGCATTGTTCTTTTTTGTAGTAATCGCGAGTAGCTTGGTTGTCCACAGGGAGATTTATTTTGTCAGTCGTCGACTATAGTAAATGGAAAAGCAGGGAGTTAAAGATAACCAATTTGAAGTTGGATGCTTTTAATCCACGGTTACCAGAGGCTGAAGGAGGGCTGTCACAGCGTAAGCTTATTGAAGAGCTAATATTGCATGAGAGTGTATACGAACTTGCAAAAGATATTGCAGATAAAGGCTATTATCCAATTGAGTCATTAATTGTTGTTGAAGAAGATGGGAAGAAAATAGTTGTCGAAGGAAATCGTCGGCTAGCTGCCCTGAAATTACTACATAATCCTGATCTGGCCCCAGATAAATTTAGAAAAAAGTTCTCGATCTTATCTGATCGATCTCCAAATGTAATTAAAGTTGTTGTGCTGGTTGCGTTGTCCCGTGAAGCAGCAGCCCCTCTGATTATGAATAAGCACACTAGCTCTCAGGTGAAGGGCTGGAGCCCTGTGATGCAAGCAAAATTCTATGTGCAATTGATAAAGTCCGGTAAAACTATTTCTGATATATCAGAGGAGTATTCTGTTCCAAAAGGTGATATCAAAGAGTTTCTCCAACGCTATGAGATGTATAGTGTTGCATGTAAATTGGATTTGCCTGAAGAGATATTGGATATTGTAACTGATCCCCGAAGGTTTAATGTTACTACTCTTGAACGCTTGTACACCCATCGAGATATTCAGAAGATTCTGGGAATTGAATTTGATGAGGATAAAAAATTAAAGGGAAATATCTCTTCTGATGAGTTTAAAAAAGGCTTTTCCAAGATAGTTTCGGATGTCGCGCTTGGTAAGGAAACTTCAAGGACGGTAAATGATGATGATGGAGTAAAACGATATATTGGTGAGTTTGCCAGTAGTGATCTGCCTGATTTAAAGAGTAAAGGAGTATTTACAGGAGATGATCTTCTTTCTGGTGAAGAAGAAAAGTTACCAGCTCCTAGCCCTGAAAAAAAGAAGGTTGTTTCTAAAGTTTCAAGGAAAAGTAAGTCCTTATTACCTTCATATATAAAGTGTCAGGTAAATAATAAAAGGATTGTTGATATTTTTTCTGAAATGAAAAAAATAAGTGTTGCCGATCAGCCAAATACTTCTGCTGTTATGTTTAGGGTGATCCTTGAAATGTCAATTTCTCATTATCTTGAGAAAACTCGAAAGATAGAAGAGGTGTTAAATGGTAAAGGGAAGAGTAAAGATTGGGCGCCAACGTTAAAGGATATGATTAAGTATATTTTGAATGAAGATAAGGATATTGAATTGGGGGCCGGGTCTAGGAAAGCTATAAATAAATTGCTTGATAAGAATGAGATTTTTTCAATCGATACTTTAGATAATTATATACACAATAGAAGGCTTCATCCTACAGAGGATAAGTTGCGTGCATTCTGGGAAGCTATTGAAGAGTTGATGATAGTAGTTCTAACTGAGCCTAGTTATGGTTGATAGTGTGAACTGTTATATGTGTATATTTAGAATGAAATCGTGAATGAGGAAGATTGATGGGCAGATATAATACTCCTTTGCGCTATCCGGGAGGTAAGGCGAAATTATCTAGTTATATAAAGGAAATATTTGAACTGAATAATTTGTGTGATGGGCATTATATGGAGCCATATGCAGGAGGTGCTGGAATTGCCCTTGATCTTTTGATGGACGAATATGTTACGCATATCCACTTGAATGATCTAAATTATCCTCTGTATTCATTCTGGCATTGTGTGTTAAATGATACGGAATCTCTTTGTCGGAGGATAAAGAATTGTCGCGTTACGATAAACGTATGGAATAGGCAAAAAAAAATAATCAATCACCCTGGTGAACATTCGCTATTTGAGTTGGGTTTTGCTTTATTTTTTCTGAATAGAGTGAACAGGTCGGGAATTATTAGTGGTGGTGTAATCGGAGGGAAAAATCAAGATGGGCCATGGAAAATCGATGCAAGATTCAATAAAGATGGGCTGATTGATAGAATTGAGCGGATTGCAGACTATAAAGATAGAATATCTATATATAATCTTGATGCCTCAGATCTTATAAAAAATGTAATTCCTGTTTTGCCAAAGAAATCTCTTATTTATCTTGATCCTCCTTATTACGTAAAGGGGCAAGAGTTATACGATAATCATTATGGGCATAAGGATCATGCTCTTATTGCCCAGTTGGTTCAGAACAAGATAAAACACCCCTGGATGGTGTCATATGACAACACACCCCAAATCCACGAATTTTATAGGGAAAGCCGGCGCGCCACGTATTCTCTTAATTATCATGCTGCTCAACCTAGTAAGGGGTCTGAGGTGATGGTGTATAGTGAGCAGCTAATTCTTCCTGAAGATAATAACCCAGGGTTAAAGAAAGCTTCTTAATGGTTGCATTGGAGTGAGATTCCCGCTGGGCGGGTGGTGAGATGGTGTAATGATTTATTGGCAGCCATTTGAATATAAGGGGGAGGTGTATAGTCTTGGGCATTTGCACCCCGAATTGTGGACGTTCTGTCAGGTTAAACAAGGAAAAAATGATGCAGTTTATCGAATTCAAGTTACCTATTCCTTGCATACTTTTACTAAGGGGTTAAGAGAAGAGCATAGTGAGGATTTAGCGTATTCTGATAACAAGGAGATTCGTACGTTTTGTTTTAATCGTTATGAATGGTCTCATTCTCTTCCTGGCGCTATTAAAGGATTAGATCAAGGCTATGTATATAGTACGGGCAAGAGAAACTTTTTACGGATTCCGAAGGGGGACGGAAGTGCTGGGGAATACGAAATATTTTTTACCCTTACTAAAGCAAGTGCTCAAGGAGTGGACTTAAATTTATATGTAAGTTCGGCCTACTACAGAACTTATGGTAGTGCACCAAAGGCGGGTAAAATACGGTTTGGCATTGCGGCTTTTAATATCATGCACAATAAGCCAATAAAAGTTCACCGCAGATAAAAAAGCGCCTAAGGATAGACGCTTTTTAGAACAAGATTTAATCGGAACCTTTGAGTATCGCGCTCTTCGGCGTCAACCCTTGTGGGCGGTACTGTTGCGCCGTTTCCGGCTCCGTTCATACAACAGCAATAATATTATCGGACAAATTGGCAATATATTCAAATGTTAGATGAAAAAAGTTACTCTCTTTGCTGATAATGGTTAAAAAACAATAGGTTATATGTGTTTTTATAGTGGGGGGTTGTTAAAGCACAGTAATCGCTTCTAATATTTCTATCTCTTTTTATCTATGTGACTGCGTATCGAGGATTATTTCGTACAGTTATTGACAGAACTCCAAGGGGGAGAAAACCCTGGGGCCGTCATTTTCTCCCGTAGATAATCACTATCATCACCCGAAAATGTTCCGGGATATTCCCCGGGGAATAGCTCATTAGTTGCCGGGATGGTTCCGGGGGCGAAATAGCTCGGGGCCGGGGAATTTGCCTCCGGGGCCGGGACGGGGCCGGAACCGTCGAAGTATTCCAATTCACTTCCCTCGAGGGCTCCCCGGGGGGCGTTCCGGGGAATCCCCGGGGATTTCTACTGTTCCCGCTTTTTTTCTAAATCCAATCGTCCACTCTTGGGGTCGGGTCACGATCACACCATCCCCCAAGCGGGCTGTATCTCAATCGTTCACTCGAGTTTGTGCCTTATCTGATAACGTGTGCTGCGTCCTCCGCCGGGCAGTTTATCGATGCACCCTTTTTCGAGTAGTTCGCCGAGATGACGTGTGGCGGTGGCCTTGCTAACTTTGGCGACTGTTTGGTATTGCGACGCACTGATTCCCTGTTGCAAGCCTTTTTCTCCTCCATCCAGCAAACGGTTTAGCACTTTTATCTGTTCCTTCGACAGCACGGTATCGTGATGGCGTTGCCAGAAGCGCGTTTTTGCCAAGGTCAGTTCAATTTTGTCGAGTGAGTTTTGCAGCGCACATTTCAGCGTTTCCAGAAACCAAACTAACCATGCAGTGACATCAACGTCACCGCGTTGGCTTTGTTCCAGAATGCGATAGTAGGCTTGGCGTTTTTCCAGAATCGCAGCAGACATGGCATACAGGCGAATGCTTTGTTGGTCTGCTTGCGCCAGCGCCATATCGGTTAAGGCCCGCGTGATGCGGCCATTGCCATCATCAAAGGGATGTAAGGTAATCAGCCATAAGTGGCAGATGGCGGCGCGCAACAGCGGATCAAGTTTCGGTTCCGACCGGCTTCCGTTAAACCAATCTATAAAAGTGCTGAGTTCGGTGTCGAGTACGTCACGAGGCGGCGCTTCAAAATGAATGGTTGGACGATCAAAGCGACCGGACACGACCTGCATGGGCTCGTCCCCCCTTAGTTCTCCAGCATGAACAGGGTGAAGCGAAAATGCACCCTCGGGAAACAACCAGCAATGCCATTGAAACAGTCGAGCCAGCGTCAGTGATGACTCCAGGTTACCAACCGCATCAAGCATCATTTCCGCCAGCCCTTCGGAGCGGTTGGAGGTGGGGTAGCCAGGTGTTGTTTTCAGCCCGAGTCGCTTGGCCAGTGAAGAGCGTATCGATTCAATATTTAGCTGCTCGCCCTCAATGGCGGAGGAGGTGATGATGTTTTGCAGCAGCGTATCCAGAACGGGCTGTGCGTCGGCATCATCATTTAGCACACAGGTCCTGCCCAGCAGGATGCCTTGTTTTAGTCGCACGGCACGCAGTAATGGCTGAATTGCATCGTCCTGCCAGACAAAGTGGGGCCATTGTGCGTGTTGCCAGATCCAACTGGCCTGTTTTGAGGTCATGCGATCAGCTCCTGTGAGCCGTTTAGATGAGGTATTCGGCTCATGTTGTGAGTCTAATAGTAGATCTATTCGGCTCATTATTCAAGCTGATAAGGAGGCTTGGGGTTGGAATCCAGCTGGCTGGGAATGAGGTTTGGCAAATTTAAAACTGCTTTGCTCAGGTTATGTAGGTCCGATTAGCGTAGCGTAATCGGGCGCATGTGGAATCGGATAGCAAGTAGACCGAACGAATTGATGACGAAATCCGGGCTGCAAAAAAAATCACACCGCAACAAATATCTGCTGCACTGTTCCGGCAGTGCCATCTTCGTTTAGATAAATGCCGGTGCTGGCAATCTCACCGTGCGTCACCGTCTGGCTGGCATCGCGCAACTGGAACGGGGAACTGACTTTGCCGAGGAAAATAGCGCCAATATTCTTTTCACCCAGCGCCATTAACTGATCGTTGCCATTTTCATCTTGCGTCCAGATGCGCAGCTTGTGATAAATGTCGTCATTTTCATCTATCCAGAGATTACGGTCTTGATCATACTTTCCAAGGTCGGCAAAACCATCGCCGCTGATCGCACCAAACAACTCACGACCGTGATTGATTACACCATCAGCATTGGCATCGAGGGCGAGATAGCCGCTGCCTTCACGCAGTCGCGATATTTGATCTGCTTCGCCATCGGCATCAATATCAAAGCGGAACTTCGCGTCGGTTAGGCCGGCTGAGTTGCCGTCAAAATTGATGACGAGCGGATCTTTTTGTCGAGCGTTACCCATGTCCAATCGAATTCCTGTCGTCTCAACCAACGACCTGGACATATTCAATTCGAGATCAACGGTGATCTGTTTGCCATCGGCTGTTTTGATAATGGCGGCGGCGGTGAATTGCACACTTTCCTGTTCCTGATAGGTCTCGGTGCGCTCATAACTCATGCCAACGCTACTGGACCTGGCGCTGCTCTCTGTCGTTTCCGACGTCGGGTCAATAAACTTCATTTTCTTTCCTGTCAGCGCTTCCACAAAACGAATCAGGGATTGGTATTTTACGCGGACCGGATTGAGCTTTTCACTCTCGTCCTTCTGTTGCAGCTCCTTGGCTCGATCGGAGATGGCAACTGTGTCTGGTGCGGTTGTGGTTTCGGTACGCCACAGCCGAAGATTTTCTCTAACTTCATGTGTTTGGCTGTGTTCATGCCGGGCGGAGAGCTGCACTTGAGATGACTGAATTTTCATACCGACACCTGCAACAGAGAAACTTGTCACACTTCTGCTATTCCAGCGTCCAAGTACAGAGCAATTTAAAGGGTAACTGTGTAAATTATGCTGAATTGAGACTGTTTCTAATCTGAGCAATAACCAAACACGTACGTTGGTGGCGGATTGACAGCTAAAGCCTGTTTGGCAGGGAATGCCAAAGTTGTCGAGCGTCGCTACACCTTAGCAATCATCAAACTTTTTTCTCAGCGCCTGGAGTTTATTTTCGTAATCTTCGGCGTCACCGTAAGACAAAAAATGGTAATAACGTGAATGCGGTGTTTTGTTGCGTTTGGCGTGTTTGATCGGGCACCAGTATTGTTCGGTGCGGGCGGCAATCTCGGTAGCGTAACCAAGCAGGCCGTTGCCATAGCTGCAGTATGAGAAGTGGATGCGCTCGATCAGGTTCAGATATTTTAATTGCTGCCGGTCGTAAATAAAATAGTCGCGGCGTGTTACGCGGGGAATGCGATACAGCGGAAAGCAAAGCCGCTGATAGATGCTGACGCCAAGGTCAAGCAACAACATGGGCAATAGCAGACTATAAACGATGGGGGCAGTGAAAATGACCAGCCAGCGTGACGTGGCCAGATAACTGCGCAGGCTCATGGCCATCTGGTGATGGCGGTGCTTGATTTGTTCCTCAAACTGAACCCGGCCATTATGGACGCTGTAGCCGAGCTTCTCCGCTTCGCGGCTGATCTCCTCGGAGACCCGTTCTTGCAGCTCGTTGATCTCATTCAGTAAATTTTGCAAGTGTGTCATGGCGCTCCCTGTGTGGCGTAATAATCAAGTTACAACCGGATAAGGGGCGGCAACGGGCTTAAAGTTAAAGCCTAACAGTATTAAGCAGATCAGTAACCAATATTCGTAAATAGGGTGTTTACTGTCGTAGACGTATGTATTGATTTCATAGGAACAAGGGTGAGGAATATCACTGGATTCATCAGAAAAAAAGACACCGAAATAAATTAACAAATTTAACCTCAGAGCCATCATCTCTTCATGCCAAAAATAGATTAAGGGTATTGTAAAAAATGCATGGGATTAATACTAATGTACTAGACCTTTGATCTATGACAAACGTCATATTCGATATTTCATATGTACTATGTGGTTGTGAATGGGCAATATTCGCCGAACAGGCCCACACTATCCAAGGATAGAGCTATGAAAAAATATTCGTTTCTCCTGGTTATGATGATCTCAGTTCTTTTGTCGGGTTGTCATGAGGGCGAGCTTCATTTTGAGCCAAAAGGCGATAAAAACAGCGGTCCAGCCGATTCATTAGGGCAACTTGATGTTGTTATTGATGAGCAATTAGGTGGTGGATTAACAATTAGTCCAAAGCAAAATCATTTTGTCGATGCCGATGACCCGAATGAAATAGGGTGGGCATCGATAAGGGATCTCAGTAAATCAGCGTTTGTCGACAAGGTGGAATTCTATCGTCAGGCTGGCTATCGGATGCAAGATGTCGAGATTTATATGCTGAATAACGAAAAGCGGTACTCCGCCGTTTTCAGGAAAAATGACGATGGAAGAGATTGGCAGGCCTATTTTGATTTAAGTGCGAATGGTTTCAATGCAAAAGTGGAATATTACAAAAACAACAGTGGTCGGATGATTGATCAGGAGGTCCATGTTGCCAATGGAATCCCGACTTATTCTGGAATATGGATAGAGAATACAGAAAATCTGGAGTCGGTTTCCTATCATGATGTGCTGGCAGCAGAATTCAACACCAAGTTTGCACAGTACAAGCAAACATTTATCCCTGTTGATTATGAAAGCTATATAGTAGATGGAAAGCGGTACTACTCTATGGTGTGGAGGAAAAACGTCGCCAATCTAAGCTGGAGATTTAAGCCTGAGCAAGCCTATGAAAATTATGTTGCCGACTTTAATGTATTGAAGGGTGACTATCGACTTCAAGATCTAGAAATATACATGAAAGGTCAAAACAGATACTACACCAGCATTTGGGTAGAAAATCTAAATGGTCGTTATTGGGAGAGCGCGGTATCACTCAATAGTCAACAATTTTCCAACAAATGGAACCGCATGAAGGATGCTGGTTACAGATTGGTAAATTTCATGCCGTATGTTGATGAAAATGGCTTTAAATACGCTGGAATTTGGCGTCAGAATTCAGATCGTCCAAATTGGGAACTAAAGTCGCAGGTAGATGATCTGGCTGTTGATTTTTGGCAAAGCTGGAACATTCCAAGCGTCAGCGTTGGTATTGCTGTAGGCGGTGAAATCAAATATCTACGCGGCGTAGGTGAAGCAGATATCGCAAATCAGGTGGCTGCTCACGCTGATTCGGTATACCGCTTGGCGTCAGTGTCAAAAGCGATTGGCGGCGTTTTGACAATGAAACTGGTGGAAAAACATAACGGTAATTTTAATCTGGACGATTTTGCCAAATGGGATTGGTTGAATTCATTGCCTGAGGGGCACGACTATACCGTGGGGCAACTGGTTGCGAATCGCAGTGGTATTGGAACTTATGGACAATTTGGTTCCGATACGGATAACCCTGGGTTCAATGCCAATTTTGATTCGGCATGGAATGCTTCTCAATTCATAATTTCTGAACCTCTTAACAATCGGGTTGGCGAATACGAGTATAGTACGCATGGCTATACGGTGTTGGGGGCTGTACTTGAACAAGTCGAATTGAAAAATATATTTGATATCGTTAAAGACGAAATTACAATTCCATATGCGGTTCCGACGTTGCGTCAGGAGTTCAGGAATCAGGCTGTTCAAAACCGCGTAAAAATTTATACAGATGCCGATAAGGATTCAAACGAGCCACCAGCACAAAATGTCGAATCTGCACGAAATGACATTACCTGGAAAACCTTGGGGGGGGGGCTTGAGGCGAGTACCTACGATCTGTTGCGCTTTGGTATGAAGTTGGCGAATGAAGAGATAATTAGCAAAGCATCCATGGATGTCATGTGGAGTGACCCAACACCCGGTAGTGCTGGCACTGCAGGAGATAATGGCAGCTACAACTACGGTTGGAATGTGGGAACGTTCACGAATAAAGATGGCAACAATTACCTGAAAGCAGTAAAAGATGGTGGGGCCTTGGGTGTATCGAGTTACATAACGATTGTTCCCGATCTGGATATCGTTATCGTAGTGCTTACCAATCGCCGCTATCCTCATTTTGCATCATCACTGGCGGTGGATATTGAGGATGCACTGAGTACGATCTACTAGAGTAAAATTAACCGTGATCGCCGTTTGATACCGAATCATGGTTGATATTGACATCGATTCCCCCTTGGAAAGTGGTAACTTAAGCAGCACCTTTGGGTGCTGCTTTTTTTAGTCAAACCTTCCTTGCCAATTCTATTTCCTGAGTTTGCACAGCATTTGCAATTCCCCAGTACCATCATCTTGCGGGGGGGGGGGGGCTTTCA
>JAOUHV010000055.1 GCA_029884425.1 Gammaproteobacteria bacterium | reverse complement strand
ACCAGGGCAGCGGCATCATGCTTAAATTCTGTCGTAAAGGTTCGACGCTGTTTTTTCATGGAACACCTCGTTCAGGGTGGCAATTTTACCACCTAAAATGGTGTCCGGTTTTATTAGACCACTACAGCTTCACCTTCCTCTTGTTCATTCTTGGCAAGCCAGCGTAGATAAAGTTCCATCTGGCCTTTGTGCTCCGCTTTTAAATGACCCGTTTTCAGCTCTATGGCAACCAAACGCTCAAAGAGTTGAGATTCGATACGATCCTGCAACTGACGGGTTGACCAACGTTCCAGGCGACACATTTCCACGTAATATTCGCGCCTCAGGGGATCATCCAGCGCAATAATCTGCCGCAGGTGCGTCCAACTCAATTGTGCACTCAGTGCGTGCACAATTTGCTCGTCAGGAAAATATTGCGCAAATTGCAGACAATAGTGGAGCTGCCGCTTGCTCCATCCTCTGCCATACATTTCAGTCAGGCGTGCCGACAGGGAGGTGACCACCTGTTTGCCATAATCTGCACGTTCACCCTGCAGGATTTCATGATCCAGCCGTTGGCCTATCCCCCATCAATTCCCTATTTACCGCGGCGGCTGCACGCTGTTTCGCAGCGTCAATAAGCTGCCTTACTTCGCTAAAAAGCAACTGACTGGCATCAGCCATTAGTGATCTCCTTTTTCAAGCCAAAGTCCCTGTTGTTGGTGACGCTAACATCGTTGAATTCACCCCGAACACCCAGCGATCCCGCGCTCCCGTAGCGCTACTCATCCCCACCTCCCCCCAGCAGCCAACTGACGCCGATCACCGCCAGCACCACGCCAAGCAGGCTGGGGCATGATTTTGGTTGGCTGAGTTTGCCGGACGCGGGAGGCGCCAGCGTGATGGCGCCGATGATGAAGGCAATGACGGTCAGTACAGTGCTGCCGGTGGCATGGGCAATCCAGCCGCACAGCCAGAGCAGCAGTATGAATTTGATGAGGCTCCACATATTGTTCCCCCCGCTGGAAATAACCCGTTATGACTGCGCGACGACTGTTTGACTGGCGCTCGCGATGTATGGACAGAGTGCTGGCACGATCCAACCTCCTGTCAGTGGCAGCCGGCCCTCACGATCCGCAAACGTCCTTGTTTGGGCAAGGGGGAGCTTCGACTATACCAAAGGTGGGGAAATAACAAAACGCGGGGAAGATGACGCCAAACGGGACAGATGGGAGATGGTAATCACCACCTCCCGCGCGCCGGTTCGTCTTTAGGATGGCATTACGGAGTTGGTGGCAGAGCTGGCAACATGCGCCGATAAACGCTGCGATGCCTCATCGCGAATTTCTGCCAACGCATCAATGGCGCGTGCAGTGTGATCCACGCCTGCAACAATAAACCGGCCAGTGCTGGCCACGCCATCGGCGTCATAAAATGCACCCTTGCCTGATGCGAGCAATTTTTGCCCTGTAAAACGCTGTCCCTTGATAAACAGTTGTTCGAGAAATTGTGCCTGGGCTTCGCGATTGAACTGTGTCCAGTGTTCCTTGCCACGCAGCACTTCTTTTTCCCAGTTGTAGGCGTCTTCGATAAACCATTGAGCACCGATGGCGTCGCTGGCATATCTCGCGCCGCAATGCTGGTATTGCCAAACGTGAGTGCACTCATGCACCAGCAATGCTGGCTCGTGGCTGACATCGCGGTTTTTCAGATAAATGGTATTTCCCAGCGCAAATGGCCGAGGATTTAATCCAAACAAGCCCGCCTTGCCCTGCACCAGACGAATGCTGTAGTACGCCAGTGACGAGTGAAACACACGGCGCAGTAATTTGATTTCGTCGTCAGTCAGTTTGCGCTCTCTGTTTTCGAACAAGGTCGCCGATTGCAGCAGGGCAAGCAGCTTGCCGCCAATAATGATGAACGCACCGGCAATCGATGAAACAACATCAATCCAGCCGCGCAAGATCAGCGCCCGATCTATACCAACAATGCCGCCAATGTTTTTGATCACGCCGGAAATTGCGCCACCAACAATTCCCAATGCCCCTTTGACAACGGCAGCGATCACGTCACAACTGTCGGACACCAAACCCGCCAGCCAATTCAGCACCGGACCAACCACCGAAACGCGCGCGAACCATGAATCCGCCTTGTCTTCAACAACATTGCCCAGCGTTTCAAAAATGTCTGACACCACCTCAGCAACAGCATTGATACCTTGTTCGACCGAATCACCCATTGCATTTGCTGCGTCACTCAATCGACTCATAAACCGCACCTTACCCATCATTCAAGTATCACCATCCCGTAAACAGCGGGAGCGTATGATGTCACTGCTGTCTTACTCACGCAATCCTGCCCATTCGGGCTATGCCAAACCAAAGATTGACACCCAACAGAATAAAACTCGGCACTTGTGTCGTTCATCACAAACACGTATCACGCCTCGCCAGCAAGATTGATGGCGAAAAACTACCAGTATTCGGGTTTTAGCCACCAAGCGACATTTGCTTTACCAAATTGACCACTGTTTATTATTTAAACAGTACATAGTCGCCGGCAAGCGATGCAAAATCTTGACTGACAATTTCAAGGTAAAAACGACACATCCCCCTAACCGCCCCCCCAATCTCATCCCAATTTGGTGCCCACTACTGCGCAAAACCGCAGCTAGACTTGAAAACATCCATCGCTGGAATGTGATCGTGTTCCCGATGCATCAGGACTCGGATCAAATTATGGCTATGTTGCTGAAAATTAGTGCCCTTCTTGGCTAAAGGTCACAACCATCATGACGCTAACCAGTGAGGTTTTTGCCATACTCAGAGTGCGGCCGTCTTTATTGATCGGTGACGACGAACCAGGTAGTGAGCAGAAAAAATTAAAAATTGCGGGGAACAAAAACGGGCACAGACAGTGCTAACCAATTCCGTTACCAATTTCCAACCTTTCGATCTATAGGCAACACAAGCGAGGCGACTATGAATGGCATTTTCAAAACGGGGATAGTTCTTTCAGTAATTCTGATGACAGGCTGTTCGGCCAAAATTGGCGGTGTGGTGAAGCTGGTTGATGCTGATTCCATGCCCATTACCAGCGAAGCACCTGACAACATTGTGGTGAATATGATCAACACCACCGCCCCTTTGGAGCAGGCGTCGCACTCGGTGAAAACGAATGAAAAAGGCGAGTTTATCTCTGAAAAGGACAAAGTCCTGCCAGGCATTTACAAAGTAGAAACACAGCGCATTGGCTACAGCACCACCACCCAGACTATCGAGGTGGGTAAATTTGGTACCACGAAAGTCGAGCTTTTCCTGCGCAAAATCAAAACCAGTCAAAGCAAGACCATTCAAAGCAATAAATCTGACTCGGACAAAATCGTCAACCCAGGCGAAGTCAACATTCAGCCTCCAAGCATGTAACGAATTGACCATCAGATCGGTATAGTTCTATTAGGGAGCAACCTCTATGCACGCCTCGTTTATTAAACTCGTTTTGTCGGCTCTATTGGTGATACTTCTACAGGCCTGCTCGTCCGGGCCTGAAGAAGTTGTCGTGCACGTTAACACTCAAGTCAACGGTGTGAATGCCGCAGACGCCAAAGTCATCATTGATGGTAAGGAAATGGGTGTGACAGATGCCACGGGTAGCTACACAACCAAGTTGATGATCAATCGTATGACCACGGTTGAAGTCAAAGTAGAAAAAGAAATGCCTGGGCACACATCAGCACCCTGGCAAAGCAGCGCAGTATTCGGTGAAGACGCTCCGAATGAAATGCGGTTTGCCGCCAGCATCAAGGCCGTACCTTTCTTTACCATCAAAGTTACTGATGGTGACGCCTTGATTAAAGATGCGGACGTCATTTTGGGCAACGATACCATTGGCAAATCGGATGAATCTGGCTCACTGAAACACGATTTGGCCTCATCAGATAAACAGACACTTGAGTTAAAAGTCAGTAAATTTGGCCATGCTCCATGGCAACAAAAGGTCGAAGTTTCTCCTGGTGATGAAATTACCGCTGACATCCCAATGCTGCTGTCAATGCGGGTCACTGCACTGAGCGAAGCCTACGGTGACACCATTAATTTGTCCGGTTTGAAAGTATTGCTGGATGGTAAAGCGATTGGCACCACTGACAAAAAAGGTGAAGTCCGCCTGAACCGCAAGGGAACCAAAGGCCAAAAAGGTACACTGGAAATACTGGCACCGGGCTACTTGCCAGCAAAATTCAGCCAGAAAGTCGACCTGGAAGGCTCTGTTCAGGTTAGCCGCTATTTCTATTCCAAGTCATCCGAACCAGTTCGAGTCGCATTTTTCAGATTTGCGAGCAATACCGCTGGTGAAGACATCGGTGACATTCCTGCAAAATTCCAAACCGCCTTTGAAAGCCAGATTAAATCCAGAGCGGGATTTACCATCGTCGACAATGACAAGATGATGACAGTTTTCAAAAAATCCAAACTTTCACCAGATAAAGTGAAAGAAAAAGGCTGGGCAAAAACTGAGTTACGCAAACTGGTTGATGTCTTGGTTTTTGGTAGCGTCAGCAAGGATATGAAAGGCAATTTCACCACCGAGGTTAACTTCTACTCTGCGGATGGTGGTGTATTGTTTAGCCAAATTGCAACTGCATCCAACAGCGGCAAAATCGACCGCGCTGCCAAAGAAATTGGCGTAACACTGGAACAAAGCTACCCATTCTCCGGCATGTTGGTCGCCAAAGACGACAAAGATTACATGATCAACATGGGTAACGATAACTTCTATGTTAACCGTGGCGATCAGTTTACTGCCATGATTCCTTCCTTTGATAACAAAGGAAAAATAAAATCTTTCAAAGAAGTTGGGACTCTGAAAGTCGTAAGCGCTAAAAACAAGGAATCCACCACATCTCTTGAGCAATTAGATCAAGGCGCAACCCTGGAGGCAGGTGCCAAAGTCGTTCGTAAGAACTCATTGAGTAGCGAAGGACAACAATTTGCGACAGTTTTGATCAAGAGCGAAACACGTGGTGAAATTAAACCAGTTGGCGGGGTAAACGTTTATCTGGATGGAAAATGGATTGGTACTACCAACGAGTCAGGTAAAACAAAGATTTCACTGATTCTGAAAAAGAAATATGCCCTTTCACTGTACAAGCATGGGTTTTCACAAACCAACGTTGCTCTGGAAGTTAAAACCAGCGGTGAGTTGAAAGAATTCACCCTGGACTCCTACAACGCATTGCTGAAGGTAGACAGCACACCCTCTGGAGCAGCAGTGTTTGTGGATGAAGTTAACGTGGGCACCACGCCGATGCTGGATGAGGTTCCTGTATCCAGCGGTTTCCACACCATTCGCATATCTGCGGGCGGCAATTACCGTGACTGGGAAGAGGTGTTTGAGTTTTCCACTGATGAAGTTAATTGGACGGGTGAAAACGTCATCAAGCTCTATCCTGATTTTCTGAAACAGGGACAGCAGGCATTGACAAGAAATGATGTCGATGGCGCCATCAACCTGTTCAGCCAAGCCCCCAAGGATCATCCAGATTACGCGGATATCCATTTGACATTGGGTAATGTTTATCTGGACACCAAAAACGACCCAACCAATGCGGTTGCAGAGTTCGAAAAAGTCTTGGCCATTCCAGAAATTCGTGAGCTGGTGTTTAAACAATATGCAGTTGCCTACACCAACATTGGCCACGCATACCATGTCAAAGCCGATAGCGTGTTGCATACCGACAAAAAAGAGGCTGCAACCAACTTGAGCAAAGCAATTCAAATCCTGGATAAAGCCAGAGAAAATGCCCGCTTCTTCCCCAGCGAGCATTACGATGAGGCCATCCACGATACGTACTACTACATTGCCTTGTCTTATCACAAACTCTATCAGCTGACGAACAATGCAGCCCTGCTGAACAAAACAGAGCTGGCCTGGCGTGACTACATGGACTTTTTCCCTGAATCACTTCAGAACAAACAGCAATATGTAGTTAGTCGTCAGTCCGCAGAGCGGTTCATGGAGCAATTGAAAGCGCAATAAGCTGAAGGACCTCATGAATGCGTAACTTGACGTACTTAACGTTGATGACATTAGCCGTGCAAGGCTGTGGTGTGGTTCCAGTTAACCACACTACAGCAGATACGGCAGAGACTCCTGCGTTGCCGAGTGCAACGCAGGCTCCTCAATCATCACGACAATCGATAGACACTGTTGCAGCCAATGTACAAGCACCAGAGAATACTTCAGCACCGTCAGTTCCTAGCTGGGAAGTAGATGGTGAGCCCATCATTGCTGAAACTATCATGATTAATGACGAAGCAATCGATTTCAACCACTCCAATCCCACCTGGAGTCCCAATGGAGAGTTGCTTGCCATTGAACGTCACGACGAGAAAAACCGTGAAATCCAGATTTTGAGCAAAGACGGAAATCCGGTGAAGACCGTCAAGTTTGAGAATGAATCAGCAGATGAAAGCGATGTGGATTTGAGTCTGTTGCTACCAGGATTTGTGGACAAAATACGCTATAGCGCCAGCATCTCATGGGCTCCGGATAGCAATAATTTTGTCTACATGAGCAATGGTGAAGACAGCAACTACGACATATATGCCAGCAGCATGAGTCAAACCGAATCCAAGCGCATCACCGATGATCCTGAAAAGGACGGTCATGCGGTTTGGTCGCCAAAAGGCAACGAAATTGCGTTCATCTCAGGTCGACAAGGCAGTGCCGGCATCTATCTACACGATATAACCAGCCAACAGGTTTCATCCTTAACCACAGGAACAGACTCCTATCTGTACCCGGAATGGTCGCCAAATGGAACCGCATTGGCGGTCATCTACGGCACAAACGAAAATCATGACATTTACATTGTCTCCACCATTCCTGGGGCCGATGGCAGCATTACCTCTACTCACTTGGTCACCTGGGGATATGATGATTTGCGTCCGGTATGGTCACCTGACGGTTCAAAAATCGCTTTTTATTCCAACTACAATCAGGAAGGCGATACCAAAAAATGGGCGCTGATGGTTATTGATGCCAAAGCCGGCCCCTATAGTGATGAAAGCCAGCTTTCATCCTACGTGATTGCTGAAAATGTCATTCCCGACTTGAACCGCGGACCTGCATGGATGCCTGACAGTCAGCATCTTGTCTACGTTCGTAACGATAAGGATGAGTTTAATCCCATCGAAGTGGTAAACATCAGAAGCAAAACAGTCTCTCGACTGCAAACCAATACCAAAATGAACTCAGACATCAACATTAGCAGCAAACAAGTAATTGCATTTCGAGCACAGGTAGATCAATGGGATCAAATATTCATCAGCACCATTCCGGAAAAAGGTGATACCAACCCTTCACCAGAGGAACAACTATGAAATTATTACCAATTGCCTTGGTTGTCGCATCCGTCGCTGGGTGGCCACTTCAAGCCAGCGCGGAAGACGCATTAAAATCCGCCATGCAAAGCTACGAAAAAAAGCTCTACAGCGATGCTTCAGTCACTCTGCTGCCACTTATCAATAAAGAAACAGCAGACAGACAGTCCACCGCTGCCCTCACCTTGGGCATGAGTTTGAAAAAACTTTACTTGCTGTACAGCGATTTCTACACGGAGGCACTGGCGACAGATCGCGAGTACCTCACGGAAATGAACAAAAAGACCAACGGCAAGAAAGCAAGCTCCATGGCCGAGCTATACCTGGCCGAACTGGACTTACTGGAAGGAAAATTCGACAAAGCCAAATCATCGCTGGAATCATTCAACAAACAGAAAAAGATTCCGACGATAGATCAGGAAATGAGTGCTGTCTTTCTTGGCTATGCACTGCATAAAAGTAAAAATGCCGATGGCGGTAACAAAGTCTGGAAAAATGCCAAAATTACATCGGTAGAGGCTGAATCCACCCTGGCCGTTTTTAAACATCGCCTTGGCCTGCTGAAGACAGTAGACACAACAAAGTTCGCTGCTGCACTGCAAAAGAACAGCAGCGATGCCAAGCATCAGGGAAGACTCGTATCCAATCTTATTTACCTGTATTTGGTCCAGGGTAAAACAAATGAAGCAATTCAGTTGGCATTGTCTGAGAAAGTAACCTCTCCAGCAGGGACTGACTCAAGCAACCCAGAGCGCACCATCACATTTTACTCACCAGATTTGATTGGCAACATTGCAGAGGTATTCAAAGTTGCCAGCATTCACTATCTCGGTATGGCAGCCAATAATGGAAAATATGCAACGATTGCTGCCTTCCATTTGACTGACATTGGAATTATGAGTCGCGACCAAAAACTGGCAAAAACCTGGTCAGCCAAGGTCAATTCGGCCAACCTGCCACCCGCGTTAAAAGGTGTATGGGCAGTTAAGATAGCCGCATTGAAGGTCAGTGAAGGAAAACAAAAGGAAGTGCTTGCCTCTTGGAAAGAGAGCATGAACTCTATTTCTGATCCCTTGTTGGGTGCAGAAATAGTATCAACCTGCATGGCCGTTTCCGACAATTGCAAGAGCATCATAGACGATATGGACGTCACCAAGCTGGCCCTGACCAGAGCCTATTCGCCTTTGTATGCAGCCATAGGCAGACTCCACCTGAGCAATAATGACTTGGGCGTTGCCGTCGCACTGCTTGAATTGGCGCGGGATAAAAGCAATAAAAACAAGATTGGTCAAAACGACCCGATCTTGTTAGCAGATTTGGCAGAAGTAAATAGAAAAAGTAAGGCTTACTGGGAGCATTTGGAAATATATTTTGAAATGAGTCAGCAGTTTCCCGCTGTACGCCAGATACAGGAAGCTGTGCAAAGCATCTACTCTATCCAGCAGAAAAGCGCTGGTGACGTTAAAATCTTTTAATTTGAATTTGGTGTAACGGAGAAAATTACATGAAACTCACAACGTTAAATCCAATTGTTTTATTGCTAACCGCGGCACTGGCTTCTGCCCCTGCCCTGGCTGGCAAGGACAATACCCTAAGCTATGGCGAATACGGACGAGCAGCAACGTTGGATCCGATCACCAGTAATGACATGGTATCGATGCGCATATCCGAGCTACTGTTCAACGGCCTGGTTGGTATCAACGAAAAACAGGAAATCGTGCCTGAGTTGGCCGAAAAATGGGACTCTGATGCCGAAGGTAAACAGTATACATTTTTCCTGAGAAAAGATGTTTATTGGCATCCCAAGACGGGTGAAGAACAGCAGCTCATGACTGCAGATGACATAGTATTCACCTACAAAATCATGATGCATCCGAAAACATTAACTCCGCTGAAAGTACGTTATGAATTTATCGACAATGTCGAAAAAGTGGACGATTTCACGGTTAAGTTTATCCTGAAGCGCCCCATCCTGAACGCTCTGGGTAAATTCACCTTTAAAATCATTCCTCGCCACGGCCCAGCCAATCCTGTATTCCTGAGCCGCGAAGATAGTTTTGCCCAAAACCCGATCGGTACCGGCCCCTATATGCTGGAAAAAGTAGGTAACGACAAAGAAGTAGTGATGGTCGCCAATCCAAAATACTTCCGTGGCGCACCAAAAATTTCCCGGTTCGTAGCCAAGCCTTTTGCTGACCAGAACATCATGAACCAGGCACTCACCTTCAACGCAATCGACATGGTGGTTTTGGTCAACCCACGCCACATTCCCGAATTGCAAGGTGACAAACGGTTTGTATTGCAGCCTTATAATGCACTGTCGTATTCATTCTTTGGCTACAACATGCGCAACCCATTGCTGGCTGACAAGCGCGTCCGTCAAGCCTTCACTGTTGCCATTAACCGCGAAGAAATGCTGAAGTCATTCTTCAACAACCAGGGTACCGTTATTTCTGGTCCGTTTGCTCCAGGCAGCTGGGCATACAATCTGGATGTCAAACCACAAAAATACGATGTCAACAAAGCCAAAGAACTGTTGGCCGAAGCTGGCTTCGTTAAAGGCCCAAGTGGTTACCTGGAAAAAGATGGCAAACCGCTGGAGCTGACACTGCGCGTGCCAATTGCCAAGGAAAGTGAAGCTGTAAAACGCGTTGTATTGGCCTTCACCAATTATCTGAAGAAAGTCGATGTGGGTGTCAAAGTTGAATTCCTGGAATGGCAAGCATGGAAAGAAGCCGTATTCCTGAATCACGACTTCGACATCGTATTTGCTTCTTGGGTATTTGACGATTCCGCTGACATTTCATCACTGTTCCACTCTGCTGAAATTGGTGATTGGAAAAACAACTTTGGCGCGTTCAAAGATGACAAGGTCGACAGTCTGATTGTAGAAAGCAAGCTGACGATGGATCACGAAAAACGTCGCAGCATCTACCGCAAGCTGCACTCCATACTGGCGGACGAAGCACCCTACACCTATCTGTGGACTCTGACCAATTATGCGGCATACCACAAAGACGTACGTAAGGTTTCTATCCACCCGTACAAGTTCTTCTCGTATGCTGACCAGTGGTTCTTGTCCACTCAGCCATAAGCTGGGCTGTATAAATACGACCCTACGATAGGAAATAGCTGTGGATAATAGCAACGTTAAACTCAACGTGATGAAAGCGAGGACCACGAAAGTGGTTCTCGCTCTAAGCAAGGAACTCTCCATGACGCTTGCGCTGTTGTTCGGCGTCAGCGTTCTTGTGTATACCTTGTTGTATTTCTCGCCAGGGGATCCTTTTTCAAGTTTCTCATCTGGCGAAACCTTAGGCACTGATGCTGCGGAAAGTACTGGCGAAAAATCCGTCTGGGTAACGCACTATCTTCATTGGCTATCCAGCATCATCACTGGTGACTTTGGAACCTCCATACGCTCGGGTGAGCCTGTATTGCCCGCCGTATTGCAGGTAACACTTAACACACTCAACCTGATGTTTTTTGCCATACTGATCACTCTGGCGATTGCACTACCCATCGGAATTATCAATGCGCTGCGCAATGCTTCGGTTTTTTCATCGGCTTCAACATTGGTTGCCTACGTTATGTCATCGCTACCTGTCTTTT
Organism: Gammaproteobacteria bacterium; assembly: GCA_029884425.1. Lineage (NCBI taxonomy): Bacteria > Pseudomonadati > Pseudomonadota > Gammaproteobacteria > Gammaproteobacteria bacterium. Next base: position 6,734 of record JAOUHV010000055.1, on the reverse strand, counting down.
GGCTGGGTTATATTGCGGTGTACATTTCAACAAAATATTTTGAGTATTTTCCACTTTCTTCATCGTTTTCAGATTCCGGTGGCATTGATTGGCTGAAGTTTTTCTTCCCTGTCGTGGTTCTTGGGTTGGGTTCCGGTCTCATCAGTGAAATCATCCGCTTCGTGAGAATGGAAGTAGCCAGGGTGATGGATGAGGAATATATCCGCACTGCTCGCGCCAAAGGTGCATCGGTGTGGCTACATGCCTACAAGGAAGCCCTGGTATTGCCTGTCTCTGAAATTGTGGCCAGCAAAATCCCCTTCTTCCTGGGAGGTGCAATCATTGTTGAGCAAATTTTCAACTGGCAAGGTGTTGGCCGCATGGCTTGGCAAGCAGCTCAAGACCGGGATTTTCCAGTCATTCTTTGCATCACCCTGGTCGCAGCATTGATTGTCCGTGGTGGAAGCTTATTGCAACGCGTTATTTATATCCTCATCAATCCGCGTGCCTCACAGGAAAATAAATAAGTTATGAAAACTAAGTATCTGCATAAACCGTTGTCACAAACCAACGCGAAGAGCCGATCTTTTTTTAAAAAAGCGAGTACGCGTGATCTGTTGTATATCGGCTATGGCTCTCTGGTTGTGTTACTGGTGCTATTGTCATACCTGGCCGGAGCTTTCTCCTGGCTGCCGCATGACCCCGATGAAATGAATCTCGACTTGATGATGGCCGACCCCTTTGTTGCCGGTCATTTATTGGGCACAGATTTCATGGGACGTGACTTGTTTTCACGTCTGGTGTTGGGAATACAGGCCTATTTTATACCGGGACTGATGGCGATTGTTATCGCGCTGTCACTGGGCACATTCCTTGGCGTGCTGGCCGGTTATGAAGGTGGGAAAGTTGACCGTGCTGCAACCTACATCAACAACCTGCTGGATTCCATTCCTCGCATGGTTTTGATTCTTCTGGTGGTTGCCCTGTTCAAACCTGATGTGTACTACATCATGTTTGTGGTAGGCGTTACTGCAGCACCGGTCGTGGCACTGCAGATAAAAAACAAAATCATCTATTTGAAACAAAAAAACTTCATCGAGTCAGCCATTGCCATCGGTTTGCCAAAGCCAACCATTATCTTTAAACACATACTCTGGCATAACTGTCGTTCGATTCTGATCATTCAGGCCAGCTTGTGTATGGCTGAGGCCATTCTGATCGAAACCAGTCTGAGCTATCTTGGATTTGGTGTGCAGGAACCCATCCCCTCCTGGGGCAACATGGTGCAGGCAGGTGCAAACTACCTGATGCAAGGTCATCTATGGCCTTCCACCGCACCGGCACTGGCTATTTTGTTCACCATCCTCGGCTTCTATTTATTAGCTGATGGTTTAAATAAAGTGTTGGAGGAGAAGCAATGAGTTCCAACCCACATTTAATCATCAAGGATCTGCACACTTATTTCCATTCCCCATCGCGTCAGGGATTTGTTCACGCGTGCAATGGCGTTTCGCTGGACATCATGCGCGGTGAAACTCTGGGCATTGTTGGTGAAAGTGGCAGCGGTAAAAGTATTACCATGTTATCTTCCATGGGCTTGTTAAATGTTGGCCCTGGCGTGGTTTCCGGCTCGTGTGAATTCCATTCGCGCAATGGTGCCATCAGCTTGTTCCCGGATTTGAACTCCCATGTTCAGTTAACGCATGAAAACGGTCAAATTGTCCAGGTGAAAAAAGACCTGCAATCCTGGCAAAAAAAGACCAGACACATCATGCGCGACATCTGGAGCAAGGAAATCGCCATGATTTTCCAAAATCCCAGACAGGCGTTCAATCCGTTCCAAACGGTTGGTGATCAGATCAGGGAATCGATCATGTTGCACACTAACATCACCAACAAAAAAGAAGCCAAGGAAAAGGCATACTATTGGCTGGAAAAAGTGAAGATTGACTCGCCAAAATTGCGCTATGAAAACTATCCCTACGGTATGTCCGGCGGGATGTGTCAGCGCGCCATGGTGGCGATGGCCCTGGCCTCGCAGCCTTCGCTGTTGATCGCCGATGAACCCACTACCGGATTGGATGCAACCATTCAGTCCAAGATCGTCGATCTGTTGTTTGAACTCAAGGAATCACTGCAACTTACCCTGGTGATCATCAGTCACGACATCAGCGTCATTTCGCGCCTGTCTGACAAAATTGCTGTCATGTATGCCGGCAATGTTATTGAACACGGCAAGGCCGATGAAATCCTCGGTGAAAGCTTTTCCAAAAGACATCCCTACACCCGCTCGCTGTTGGGATCGGTCCCCAGCCGCAGCAATGTGACGCGTACTGGTCGCCTGCCGAGTATTCGCGGTGAGGTGCCAGATGCAGTTAACACCCCACAGGGCTGCCGTTTTTATGATCGCTGTGATGCAAAAACGCCTGCGGTTGAGGCACGCTGTTCACAGAAAAATCCAAATTTCAGCCAGGTAGCCGCCGAGCATCAATGCCGCTGCTGGCTGTACACACCGGAGGCAGAGCACGCATGAGTTCCCCGTTGTTAGAAGTCACTGAACTGAGAAAAAGCTTTAAGCAAAAAGCGTCGCTGCTGGGTGGTAGTGGTAGTAGCGCCATCCCTGCCATTGACGGCATTAGCTTTCACGTCAACGAAAATGAAACGCTGGGACTGGTGGGTGAATCCGGCTGTGGTAAGACCACCACGGGCAAAGCTTTGCTCAAACTGAACTCCGTCGACAGTGGCAAAATCATATACGATGGCCAGGACATCACCTCGCTATCAGAAAAAGCATTTCGCCCATACCGCAGCCAGATTCAAATGATATTTCAGGATCTGGACGCGGCGCTGAATCCTCGCATCCGCGTCATTGACGTATTGCGCGAAGCGGTAAAAATTCATCATCCGCAGTTGGACGATGCGCAGATTGATTCTCGCGTCAAAGAACTGATGGAAATGGTTAATTTGCAAAAAGGCAAATTGACCAGCTATCCCGGCGAATTGTCCGGTGGTGAGAAACGCCGCGTGGGTATCGCCCGTGTTCTGGCAGTTCAACCCAAATTTATCGTTGCCGACGAACCGACCAGTGCGCTGGACGTTTCGATCCAGGCCCAGGTTGTTAACCTGATGCTGGATCTGCAGCAAAAACTGGGCTTGTCGTATTTGTTCATTTCGCACGATTTGCACCTGGTGGAAATCGTTAGCCATCGCATTGCGGTTATGTACCTGGGACGCATTGTCGAGCTGGGCAGTTCGGAACAAGTGTCCAAATCGGCCAAGCATCCCTACACCCAGATTCTTTGGTCGTCATTGTCCGATGGCAGCCACAAGGAAGTGGAAAAATCTCAATCCGAAAACTGGGGTGTGTTCGATTTTTCACGCCCCAGCAGCGGCTGTCGATTTGCGCCACGCTGCCCGGTGTATCACGCCCGTGGCGAACCCGCCATTTGCCGCGATGCCAACCAGGAACCCAAACTGACGCAACAAGGCAATACCGGCCATTTTGTCGCCTGCCATTTCGCCTAAACCCTGCGATCAGCCCTAACCCACAAAGCCCGTTTCAAACCAGAAACGGGCTTTGTTTTTTCTTCGCCACGCTTTACGCTTTACCATTGATCACGTATCCCCCTATCATTGCTGGTCTTTGTCTATCAGGTTCACTGCATGATGAACGTATTTCCCTACGACTCCCCTGCCACGGCCAGCGATGTCGCCATGGATGAGCGACGACTAAACAAAGTCGCCGCGCAATTTTTACAGCAACAGCAGCAAGGACGTTTTCCCGGTGGTCAATTGGTGATTCGTCGCCATGGCAAATGCGTCATCAACCTCGCCTGCGGATCTGCGCGTGGCTGGCGGGGACGCGGCGGTGATGTGTTGCAAGTTGAGCAACACACGCCGTTCGCGGTGTTTTCCAGTGGCAAGCCCATGGCGGCAATAGTCATTGCACTGCTGGAAAATCGCGGCCTGCTCAAACTTGATGACCCGTTGTGTATCCACTTGCCTGAGCTGGCCAGTTTGGGCCGCGAACAAATCACCATTGCCGATGTGCTGACGCATCAGGCGGGCCTGATCATGCCGGACTTGATTCATGATTTCACCCTCAACGGCGATGCAGAACGGCTGTGGCAAAAGCTTGTTAGCACCCCGCCCTATTATCCGCGCGGCACGTTTGCCTACATGCCGATTGAATACGGTATTATCCTCGATCGCTTATGTCTCGTGCTCACGCAGCAAAGCATTGCCGAATTTGCAACCGACAACCTGTTCTCGCCATTGGGATTAAGGCAAATGCACTACGGCCTTGCCGAGCAACGACTGGAAGACATCGCCTGGAATTATTGGCTGGGCAAAAACAAATGCATGGTCGCCGACATGAACATTGCCGATGGCTTTGAAGTCAAAAATAATGACATGGCCGTTTTCAGCGCGAAAAATCCCGCGTTCGGCATGATCGCCGACGCCAGCAACCTCGCCGCGTTTTATGAATTTTTAGTGCAGCGCGGCCGAACTCATTCAGGCGAACAATTAATCGATGCCAGCTTGATTGATCGCTACACCCATCGGCAGATTTCCGGTTGGAACAAATCGGTGAAAACGTTTCTCAGCCTGGGGCATGGTTTTATGCTGGGCAGCACAACGCCGTCCCTGTTTGGTTGGTGGGGCAGCCAGGGTTGCTTTGGTCATCCGGGAATTTTTTCCTCGCTGGCCTATGCCGATCACCGCACTGGCGTGTCGGTGGCAATTGTCACCAACGGCAACAAAAGCATTGGTGATTTTTTCCTACGCTTTGCCAGTCTGGCGCAAAACATTAAAAAATCCTGTCGCTAATCGGCTAACAACATTATTCCGCTCAAAAAAAAACCAGGACCACTTCAACTCGTAACTCCGATTAGAACCGTTTCGTGAAAATGAGATTAGCATAGCGTAGTCGCACGGACGAAATAGGTTTGCAGCGGTTTTAAGTCCACTCGCCTCCAGCACCGTCCTAAAATATTTCTAAAAAACCTTTTTTTGTAAAGACACAGCAATCAGGCGTCGATAAATCGTATGTCAGGTGGCAAGGCGAATGTTAGCGCCGATCTATGGCCTTACTGACAGCGTTTAACCCGGCAAGGATGCGATCAGGATAGTGATACCCAAATACTACTTACGCAAGGAACAATTCATATGGAAAATCAGTATCTTCTGTTATCTCCGCATTGTTGCTTCCTTTTATCATCACCGCCTGTATTCCAGGCAGCGAGTAGCCCGGATGAAGTGAAACGCAATCCGGGAATATTACCTCCGCACATCCCGGATTCCACGTTGTTGTTTAAACCGGGCTACTTGCTGGTTGCAGGGACATATGGATAAACATGTTGATCCTTCGACATTCAAGTAATTCTCGCTACCATAGGTAATTAGGAGACATATTTTTCAATGAAGACGATGCGAATAGTTATATTTTCTTTTGTTCTTTTATTCGGATCCTCTAATTCTTATGCCGATATTTTTACATCCGCAAAGAAACATGCGGTCACCGAAAAGGGACATTTAGTTATAAAAGATAATGCCAATGAAAATATTGGGATTTCTCATGGAGCCCAGGTTCTCCTGGGCAGCAAAGCCATATATGTGGAGAACGACTATCCTTCTGTATGGATCGCGGGAACATTTTCTGTTTCAGATTCATTACTCATAGTAATAGCTGTATCTGATGGGGGAAATTCGTGTCCAGCGATGTATAAAATAATCGATGTGGCATTAGATGATAATGTTACAATATCAGAAGAGTTTGGGACTTGTAGCGACTTAATCAAAGCGTCTGTTTCAGGAAATAAGATAACATTCAATGTTCCAGAGATACATAAAGGCGGAGGTGAAAAAATTTGGACTTACAGTGATGGGGGATTAAATAAACCGCCCGTTGCCACAAAGCCGATAGAGCAGAAAAAACCATACTATAACAAAGAGGCTATCGAAGCAGTATCAGGAAAAATAACCTGGGATGTAAAAGAGTTACCTACTGGGAAGAGGAAGGTTACCGTTTCAGACAAGAAAGGTAAAGTTATTTTTAGTGAAGATAAATACAAAACTGGGTATGTAACCTATTCCTATCCTGAAACAGGCGGGGTTCGTTTTTTTGTATTGAAACTTCTTAATGGTGAAGACGGGTGCCATCAAAAATTTCGCGTATTTGAGTTTGATGTTAGTGGCGTAAAGGATATTTCGCCAGAACTTGGAATATGTGGTGCGTATACGTCAACATACTTTAAAGACGGTGGAATAGTGTTCGTAATGAAAAAGACATCTAAAACACCGACGCAGAGCTGGATTTACAAGAATAGTAGTTTCATCCAGCTTTATTAGTTCTTGTTTTGATGAAGTTGAAGAAGAAAATATATTCTTGGCTAACATTGAATGTCGAGCCCCATGAGGTCAACTCTTATCAACGAAGACAGGTGACATGAATGCCCTAAGTCCCTGCCAACTAAGGACGGCTCCGTCACAAAACATCTGTCACGAGTAAATTCACAACTCGTAACTCCGATTAAAACTGCTTCTTGTAGGTGCGATTAGCGTAGCGTAATCGCACGAGCAAAGCGGGTTCGCAACTTGGAATCAGGGGCCGGCCATCTTCGCCAATGAGGGTGTTCAAAATTCTGTGTCAGATATCAATCAAAGCGCCAATTGACCATCCAATCGTCCCTCAAAATGAATCGCCAGCTGCGATAGCGTGAGATTCCAGTTTTGCACGGGATGAGTCCAGCGCT
>JAOUHV010000054.1 GCA_029884425.1 Gammaproteobacteria bacterium | reverse complement strand
TCAGACCTGCATCACCGACTGGACCACCGATAACGAAACGGCCAGTGGGGTTGATGAAGTATTTGGTGTCCTTGTGCAACCATTCGGCAGGAAGCACAGGTTTGATGATTTCTTCGCGTACGGCTTCAACCAGGTCTTTATGGCTGATAACGTCCTGGTGCTGAGTGGACAGAACCACTGCATCAATGGCCACAGGCTTGCTGTTCTCGTAGCGGAAAGTCACCTGGGACTTGGCATCGGGACGCAACCAAGGCAGTTTGCCATTCTTGCGCACTTCGGCCTGACGCTTCATCAGGCGGTGAGCGTAAGTGATGGGGGCGGGCATCAGTACGTCGGTTTCGTTGGACGCGTAACCGAACATCAGACCCTGGTCGCCTGCGCCTTGTTCGTGGTTGTCCGATTCGTCAACGCCCATGGCGATGTCGGCAGACTGCTTGTCGATAGAGGTCAGTACCGCGCACGAAGCGTAGTCAAAGCCCATGTCGGAAGAGTTATAGCCAATTTCCTTCACGGTGCGACGCACGATTTCCTGCATGTCGACCCAGGCTGATGTGGTAATTTCGCCTGTCAGAATAACCATACCGGTGTTAACCACGGTTTCACACGCAACGCGGGCGCGTGGATCTTGGGCCAGAATGGCGTCCAGCACGCCGTCAGAAATCTGGTCAGCGACTTTGTCTGGATGACCTTCGGAAACCGATTCCGAAGTGAAGACGAAATTTTTCCCCATTGTTTTCCCTCTGCAAAGCCAAAGCTTGTTAACAAAAGCGGGCAGTGTACACTATCGGGCCGGATTATCGCCAGTATTGTGCAATTGGACTGAGGAGCTCTGAACTAAATGGTAAGTTTGACAACGCCTGTGTGTGAATTTGACCTGCCCGCAGTGGATTTTTCCCTGCGCGGGGTGGATGGCCAGCTGTGGACCCTGGAAAAAGCCAAGGGCAAGAACGGTTTGATTGTGATGTTTATCTGCAATCACTGTCCCTACGTGAAATCCATTCGTGATCGCATTGTGCGTGACACCAAGGAACTGAAAGAAAAATACGGCGTCAATACCATCGCCATCATGTCCAATGACCCGACGGAATACGAGGAAGATTCCTTTGAGAATATGCAGAAGGTTGCGCAGGAATTCGCGTTTCCTTTCCCCTACGTGCTTGACGAAACCCAGGCGATAGCCAAGGCCTATGGGGCTGTTTGTACGCCAGATATCTTTGGTTACAACGGTGAGTTGAAGTTGCAATACCGGGGACGTTTTGACGAAAGTCGCAAACAAGCTGCCGATCCCAACGTACGTCGTGATATGTTTGAGGCAATGAAACAGGTCGCACAAACTGGCCAAGGTCCTGCCGATCAGATCCCCAGTATGGGGTGTTCCATCAAGTGGATTAATGAGTAATTTGTTGAATTTCATAGCAAATGGGGTGGTTGTTGGGTGGAAACATCCAACTGCCCCTTGCTGTTGCGGTCCATCTAGGGGAAAATACGGCGCTTTTTAGGGCGCGCCTGTCCGTTTTTCGATGAAATGCCAAGAAAATGGCTTGGGTGCAGGGCAGCATGCGGCGCCTGACACAGATTTTATTTAAATATTGAGAGGAATCGATATGCCATCTCGTCGCGAGCTAGCGAATGCCATCCGTGCGCTGAGCATGGATGCGGTACAAAAGGCCAATTCCGGGCATCCTGGGGCACCCATGGGTATGGCGGATATCGCCGAAGTCCTGTGGAACAGCCACATGAAATTCAACCCAACCAACGCCAAGTGGGCAGACCGCGATCGTTTCGTGCTGTCTAACGGCCACGGTTCCATGCTGTTGTACTCCTTGCTGCATCTGTCAGGTTACGACCTGAGCATCGACGATATTAAGAATTTCCGTCAGTTGCACTCCAAAACTGCCGGTCACCCCGAATACGGTTATGCCGATGGTATCGAGACCACCACAGGTCCTCTGGGCCAGGGCATCACCAACGCAGTAGGTATGGCGATTGCCGAGCGTACTTTGGCTGCGCAATTCAACAAGCCTGGCCACGAAATCGTTGACCATCACACTTACGTGTTTTTGGGCGACGGCTGTTTGATGGAAGGTCTGTCACACGAAGCTTGCGCCATGGCCGGTACGCTGGGTCTGGGCAAACTGATCGCGTTCTGGGATGACAACGACATTTCTATCGACGGTCACATCGGTGACTGGATGGAAAAAGGCGTTCCTGGCCGCTTCAAATCTTACGACTGGCATGTAATTCCGAATGTTGATGGCCACGACGCCAGCGCGATCAACAAAGCCATCGCTGAAGCCAAGTCTGTGACTGACAAGCCTACGCTGATTTGCTGCCGCACCACTATCGGTTTCGGTTCACCAAATCTGGCCGGCACCCACGACTGCCACGGCGCACCGCTGGGTCACGATGAAATCGCAGCTACCCGCGCCAACCTGGGCTGGAGCCACGCACCGTTTGAAATCCCCAGCGAAATCTACGCTGGCTGGGATCACAAAGAAAAAGGCGCGGCTGACGAAGCGGCCTGGAACAAGAAGTTTGCCGCTTACCGCGCAGCTTTCCCTGCTGAAGCGGCTGAGTTCGAGCGTCGCATGTCTGGCGAACTGCCTGCCAACTTCGTGGTTGAAATGGACAAGTTCATTGCCAAGACGCAAGCTGACATGCCGAACATCGCATCTCGTAAAGCGTCACAAAACGCCATCCAGGCGATGGGTCCACTGCTGCCAGAGATGTTCGGTGGCTCTGCTGACCTGACCGGTTCCAACCTGACCAACTGGTCTGGCACCGTAAAAGTGAACAAAGAAAATGCCAACGGTAACTACATCTCTTGGGGTGTACGTGAATTCGGTATGGCGCACATGATGAACGGTATGGTGCTGCACGGCGGTTTCCGCGTGTACGGCGGTACGTTCTTCATGTTCATGGAATTCATGCGTAACGCACTGCGTATGTCTTCTCTGATGAAGATCGGTACCATCTACGTGTTCACTCACGACTCTATCGGTCTGGGCGAAGATGGTCCGACTCACCAGCCAGTTGAGCAGATGGCGACCATGCGTGTTATCCCCAACTTCCAGACCTGGCGCGGCTGCGATGCAGTCGAGTCTGCGGTTTCCTGGAAGATGGCCATGCTGCGTGGCAATGCGCCCACGGCACTGGTGTTCTCTCGTCAGAACCTCAAGCCTATGGAGCGTACTGCTGAGCAAGTGAAAAACATCGAAAAAGGCGGTTACGTGTTGAAAGATTGCGCTGGCAAGCCAGACATTATTTTCATCGCGACCGGTTCTGAAGTTTCCCTGGCGGTTGATGCCGCTGCTGCAATGAATGCCAAGGTTCGTATCGTGTCCATGCCTTCTACTTGTGCGTTCGACGCACAGGACAAAGCATACAAAGATTCTGTACTGATTCCTGGTGTGAAGCGCGTTGCAATCGAAGCCGGTGTGGCTGACTCTTGGTACAAGTACGTAGGTCTGGAAGGCGCTGTTGTCGCGATGAAGAGCTTCGGCGAATCAGCACCAGCACCTCTGTTGTTCAAAGAGTTCGGCTTTACCGTAGAGAACATTGTTGCGACAGCCAACAAGGTTCTGGGCAAATAAGTTTCAAACTTACGTCAGGCCAGCTTGCTGGCCTGAATAAACTTTTAGGAGTTAAATCATGGCAATCAAAATTGGTATTAACGGCTTTGGTCGTATCGGTCGTATGGCTTTCCGCGCTATCGCCAAAGAGTTCAAAGACATGGAAGTTGTTGCAATCAACGACCTGTTGGACGCGGACTACCTGGCGTACATGCTGAAGTATGACTCTGTACACGGTCGTTTTGATGGTGACGTTTCTGTTGATAACGGCAGCCTGATCGTTGACGGCAAGAAAGTTCGCCTGACTGCCGAGCGCAACCCAGCTGACCTGAAATGGGGTGATGTTGGTGTTGATATCGTTCTGGAATGTACTGGCTTCTTCCTGACTGAAGAAACCTGCCAGGCGCACATCACTGCCGGTGCCAAGAAAGTTGTACAGTCTGCACCTTCCAAAGATGCAACTCCAATGTTCGTGTTTGGCGTAAACCATGACAAATACGCAGGCCAGAAGATCGTTTCTGCCGCTTCTTGTACCACTAACTGCTTGGCTCCTCTGGCCAAGGTTATCCACGAGAACTTCGGTATCAAGCGTGGTTTGATGTCTACTGTTCACGCTGCAACTGCCACTCAGAAAACGGTTGACGGTCCTTCTTCTAAAGACTGGCGCGGTGGCCGTGGTATCCTGGAAAACATCATTCCTTCTTCCACTGGTGCAGCCAAAGCCGTTGGCGTTGTTCTGCCACAGCTGAAAGGCAAACTGACTGGTATGGCGTTCCGCGTTCCTACTTCTGACGTGTCAGTGGTTGACCTGACCGTAGAACTGGAAAAATCTGCTACTTACGCAGAAATTTGCGCCGCGATGAAGAAAGCTTCTGAAACTGGTGACATCAGCCAGACGCTGGCTTATACCGACGAGAAAGTAGTTTCTACTGATTTCCGTGGTTGTGGCTACTCTTCTATTTTCGACGCAGAAGCAGGTATTGCTCTGGACGGTACTTTCGTTAAGTTGGTTGCTTGGTACGACAACGAGTACGGTTACACCTGTAACATGATGCGTTTTGTTCGCCACGTAGCGAAAAATTAATTTTGTCGCTGGACAGTGTTCGCTGTCCAACGTGCATTTTTAATTAATGATCAGGTGGGCCGGGAAGCCGGTCCACTTGGTTTAATAAGAATCAAGAGTAATTTGCCAAGTGGCGGCATTTGCCAAATTACTTTTCACTTTGAACTTAGGAGACAACGATGTCTGTAATCAAAATGACTGATCTGAAACTTGCCGGTAAGCGAGTTCTGATTCGTGCCGATTTGAACGTACCCGTTAAAGATGGCAAGGTGACCAGCGATGTGCGTATTCGCGCAACCCTGCCTACCATCGAGCAAGCGGCCAAGTCTGGCGCCAAAGTCATGGTGATGTCTCACCTGGGCCGTCCTGAAGAGGGCGTGTTCAGCGAGGAAAATTCCATGAAGCCTGTGGCTGATCACCTGAGCAAACTGATGGGCAAGCCCGTGCGTTTGATCAGAGATTACTTCGACGGCGTTGAAGTTGCTGCCGGTGAAGTTGTGTTGTTCGAAAACGTGCGTTTCAACAAAGGCGAAAAGAAAAATAGCGACGATCTGGCCAAGAAATACGCCTCACTGTGCGACGTATTTGTAATGGACGCGTTCGGTACTGCACACCGCGCTGAAGGTTCTACTCACGGTGTTGCCAAGTACGCAGAAGTTGCCTGTGCAGGTCCACTGCTGGCCGCGGAACTGGATGCACTGGGTAAAGCCTTGGCTGCTCCCAAGCGCCCGTTGGCAGCCATCGTTGCTGGTTCCAAAGTTTCTACTAAACTGACCATTCTGGATTCCATGGCAGACAAGGTAGACAACCTGATTGTGGGCGGTGGTATCGCCAACACTTTCATGTTGGCTGCCGGTTTGAAAGTGGGCAAGTCCCTGGCAGAAGCGGATCTGGTGGCTGAAGCCAAGAAAATCATGGACAAAATGGCTGCTCGTGGCGCCATCGTGCCCATCCCTGTTGACGTTGTTGTTGGCAAGGAGTTTTCACCCACGGCCGTTGCGACCGTGAAAGACGTAAAAGATGTGGCTGATGACGACATGATTTTCGACATCGGTCCAAAGACCGCGAAGATGTTGGCGGAGTCCTTGAAATCAGCCGGTACCATCGTATGGAACGGCCCCGTTGGCGTGTTTGAATTCGACCAGTTCGGCGAAGGCACCAAAACGTTGGCTCTGGCCGTTGCTGATTCCAGCGCGTTCTCTATCGCTGGTGGTGGTGACACCCTGGCTGCGGTGGACAAGTACAACATTGCTGACAAAGTTTCCTATATTTCCACCGGTGGTGGCGCATTCTTGGAATTCCTGGAAGGCAAAGTGTTGCCTGCAGTAGAAATTCTGGAACAGCGCGCCAAGTAATTACTCAAAGTTCGAGCCGATCATCTGATCGGCTCGTCTGTTAGGAAAAAAGATAATCGATGCTTAGAAGAACGAAGATACTCGCCACATTAGGCCCAGCCACCGATCAGCCTGGCATGATCGAAAAGCTGGTTAAGGCTGGCGTTGATGTTGTTCGAATCAATTTCTCTCACGGTGCAGTGGAAGAGCATACAGCGCGTGTTGAAGCTGTTCGTGCCGCGGCTGCCAAGCTGGGACGTGAAGTGGGCGTGTTGGTGGATTTGCAAGGTCCCAAGATCCGTATTGATCGCTTTGCCAATGGCAAGGTTGATCTGGCGGTGGGCAGCAAGTTCATTCTGGATGCCAAACACGATTCCAATGGCGGTAACCAGGAACGCGTGGGATTGGCCTACAAAGAATTGCCCAACGATGTGAAATCCGGTGACGTGCTGTTGCTGGACGACGGTCGCATTGTGATGAAAGTCGACGCGGTTAAAGGCTCCGAAGTGCATTGCGAAGTGGTGCATGGCGGCATTTTGTCTGATCGCAAAGGCATTAACCTGCAGGGCGGCGGCTTGTCAGCTGCGGCACTGACTGACAAGGACAAGGCCGACATCATCACTGGCGCCAAACTGAAAGCCGACTACATGGCGGTTTCATTCCCACGCTCTGCAGCAGACATGCACGAAGCTCGCAAATTGTTGCTGGCTGCGGGCGGTCATGCCAGTTTGGTGGCGAAGATTGAACGCGCCGAAGCGCTGGACGTGCTGGATGAAATCATCGAAGCCTCTGACGCAGTGATGGTGGCTCGTGGTGACTTGGGTGTGGAAATCGGTGACGCTGAATTGCCAGCGGTGCAAAAACATCTGATCAGCCGTTCACGCGAACTCAATCGCGTGGTTATTACGGCAACACAGATGATGGAATCGATGATTTACAACCCGATTCCTACTCGTGCAGAAGTTTTCGACGTTGCCAACGCGGTGCTGGATGGTACTGACGCGGTAATGTTGTCTGCAGAAACCGCTTCCGGCAAATATCCAGACAAGGCGGTTGAAGCAATGAGCCGCGTTTGTATTGAAGCTGAAAAGCAGGTTCTGGCGCGCACGTCTGATCACCGTATTCACCTGAAGTTTTCGCGTGTTGACGAAAGTATTGCCATGGCGGCGATGTATGTGGCTAACCACATGGACATCAAAGCGATTGCATCATTGACTGAGTCTGGCTCGACACCGTTGTGGATGTCGCGCATCAGCTCTGATCGCCCGATCTACGCGCTGACCAATTGCGTTGAAACCCGTCGCAAAGTCACGCTGTACCGCGGTGTGTATCCGGTGGACTTCTCGCTCAAGACCATGGATCACGCCCAGGTAAACAAAGACGCGATCGAAGTGCTGAAAAAGCAAGGCGCGGTGAAAGACGGCGACCTGGCGATCATCACCAAAGGTGACTTGATGGGCGTCAAGGGCGGCACCAACGCGATGAAGATTGTTTGTGTAGGCGATATGGCGTAATTGCCGTCTGCACAGTGTAATTTGATTAAATTTAGTACTGAAAACTAGGAGATCAACATGGCATTAATTACTATGCGTCAATTGCTGGACTACGCGGCTGATCACAGCTTCGGTTTGCCAGCGTTCAACGTAAACAACATGGAGCAGGTTCACGCGATCATGCAGGCTGCCAAAGCTGTAGACGCACCTGTTATCATGCAGGGTTCTGCTGGCGCGCGTTCTTACGCGGGCGAGCCTTTCCTGCGTCACCTGATTTCTGCAGCGATTGAAATGTACCCAGAAGTGCCAATCTGTATGCACCAGGATCACGGTGCTTCTCCTGCCGTTTGTGCACGCTCCATCCAGTCTGGTTTCAGCTCTGTAATGATGGACGGTTCTTTGATGGCCGACGGCAAAACGCCTTCTTCTTACGAGTACAACGTTAACGTGACTCGCGAAGTTGTGAACATGGCTCACGCGTGTGGCGTATCCGTTGAAGGCGAGCTGGGTTGCTTGGGTTCTCTGGAAACCGGCAAAATGGGCGAAGAAGACGGTCACGGCGCTGAAGGCGAGCTGGATCACTCCATGCTGCTGACAGATCCTCAAGAAGCGAAAGATTTCGTTGCCAAGACTGGCGTAGACGCGCTGGCAATCGCTATCGGTACTTCTCACGGTGCATACAAGTTTACACAGAAGCCAACTGGCGAAGTTCTGCGTATCGACCGCATCAAGGAAATCCACGCTGTGATTCCTAACACTCACTTGGTAATGCACGGTTCTTCTTCTGTGCCACAAGAGTGGTTGGAAATCATCAACAACTATGGCGGCGATATGGGTCAAACCTACGGCGTGCCTGTTGAAGAAATCATCGAAGGTATCAAGTCTGGTGTTCGCAAAGTTAACATCGACACTGACCTGCGTATGGCTTCTACTGGCGCAATCCGTAAGCACTTGGCGGAAAATCCTTCTAACTTCGATCCACGTAAGTTCATCAAGGAATCCACCAAAGCAATGGCTGAAATCTGTAAAGCTCGTTACGAAGCTTTCGGTGCCGCTGGTCACGGCTCCAAGATTCGCGCTAAATCTTTGGAAACCATGATCTCCTTCTACAAGTAATCGCAAGATTTTTTGTGGAAAAAAGAAAGCCCCGCAATGCGGGGCTTTTTTTATGGGTTAAATTTCTTGGCAGCTTCTTCTGTTTTTTCGTGATGAGGAAAATCAGAACGTCGCCGACGCTGGTACTGTTGTCTGGGTGAGTCATTGTAGGGATATTTCACATGGCCATAGCGTACCACGAGCACGGTAATGCCCAGCACTAGAATAGCAAGCGAAACGGCAACAAGGCGCCAGTCTTCCATCGCTTTCATATCCAAAATCAGGTAGCGCGCCAGCGCGATCATGCCGATATACAGTGGGAAACGAACGGGCAGTTGACCTGACTGGAAATAATGGCCGACCATGGCTATCACCTCCAGATAGATGAACATCAACAGCAGGTCAGCCAGTGTAACCTTCCCGGTATTGATGATGTGCTGAACTTCCTGGCCGGAGGCAATAACGGTGGCGATAACAATGCCGAATAGGCCGATGCGCTCAATGCCTTCAAGAAGATAGCGGTGAATTGGTGTTTTACGATCCGAGGGACTCATAGTGCGATTTTTTCCTATTACTGCATAAAAATGTGATTAAACGACCGTTTGACACACTCAAAATTCGTGCCGATACTATCCTCGTCAGTTTGGCTTAGCTTGGCCAAATAAGCCACTGAAAGTATGGTTAAGCTCGTGCTAGCAACGGTCGATCTACCGTTACCATTGATCTTATTGGATGCATTGATGTCAGCTGAATTTGCCGCAAAATGGAAGTTACTCCAGGAATCTTATCTCTCCACGATCGGTGAGCGGATTCAGCAGCTGTATCCCCTGTGGCAGAAAGGGATGGAAACAGGCCAAAAAGAGCCTGTTCAGGAGCTATTGCGTCATGTGCATAGCATGGCTGGTTCCGGTGCTACTTATGGGCTGCAGCAGTTGAGTGTAGCGGCTAAGGAGCTGGAGTTGTATGTCGGTGCGCTCCTTAAGGAAAATCGCCCATTCAACGATGCCGAAAATCAGCAGATTACCCGGCAGATTGAGGGCATGTTGCAGTCGACTCAGCAAAAAGCCGAAAATGTGATGCCGATTGGATTGCGCAAAAGTACAGGAATGCTGGATGAATTGCGTGGCACTCGGGCAATGAAAGTGTTGGTTGCCGAGGATGATGCCAGTAACCGTGCACAATTAGTGTTGTTGTTGGAAAGCCTGGGGCATACGGTATTGCAGGCCGCCGATGGCGAACAAGCGCTGGACCTGTTTGAGCGGGAAAGCCCCGAATTAGTGCTGATGGATATTGTAATGCCAAAAATGGATGGCTATCAGGCTGCCGCAAAAATCAAGGCGTGCAACGGAGATGTGTTTATACCGATTATTTTTATTTCGGCGGCTGATGATGAGCAAAGTTTGGTGAGTGCGATAAAGGCGGGCGGCGATGATTTTTTGCTTAAGCCGTACAATCGCGTGGTTTTGCAGGCCAAAATTTTTGCATTACAACGTATCGAGAAATTAAATCGCGAATTGTCCAGATACAAAGCCCGCACCGAGGAAGAAGTTCGATTGGCGCACCATGTGTATGAGTCCATTACCAACCGAAATGATCAGCACATAGAGGGTGTTAGCGTCTGGAGACAGGCGGCAGGTTTGTTTAGCGGTGATCTGGTGTTTTACACCCGTGGTGTTGATGGCATGGTTCATGTGTTCGTTGGCGATTTTACTGGGCACGGGATGGCGGCGGCATTAGGTGGTTTGATCGCTGCTGATGTATTTCATGCCTTGCTTGAAAAAGGTGCAACGCCACACGAAGTTATTGTTGAGTTAAACCGCAAAATGAGCAACTTGATGCCAACCGGGCGTTACTGTGCATGCGCGATTTTGGCATTTGAGCCGGATTCGCGAGAATTATTTGTTTGGAACTGTGGTTTGCCGGATATTTTGATTAAGGATGAACAAGGCGTTCGTCAGTTGAGTTCGAAAAATTTACCGCTGGGCGTGTTGTATTCAGAAGAACAGTTTTATGAGGCCGATGAAGTCTCACTGGGCGAAAATGCCTGTGTTATTGTGTATAGCGATGGCGTTACTGAATCGTTGGATAATGCCGGCAAATTATACAGTGATGAGCGGTTGCTCAGTTTAGTTGGACAAACCCATTTGCAAGGTGAGCCGTTGATGCAATGCATCAAGGATGATGTACATCAGCACATTTCAAATGGCGGTCAATTGTTAGACGATGTGACGCTGCTTGTTATTAAGCCGTGATGCAGGATTTTGCATAAAACAAAAAACCGCCCTCGGGCGGTTTTTTGTTTTTAGCTACGTAGTCTCAGGGGGTCTAGTGGATCAATGTGCTCCATGAATGGAATGTGGCGTTGTTGATTGGTGATTTGATACACCTTGCCAATCCAGTTGTTGAGCACGGCTTCGGCGGTGTCATGCCAGGTGTTATCCAGCCGATCGACAATGAGCTTTTCCGGAAAGACGGGGAGCGGTGTGTTGCTGAGCAGCGCTTTTTCAACGCGCTTGCGATATTCGTCCAGGATGGCTTCGCTTTGTGGACGGAAGTAATTTTGCGGAAACGGTGGATAATCGTGCCGATCGCCTTTGATGAAACGATTAATTTCGCGTTTGTATTCTTTGAGCAAACTGATGGTGTCGTATTCGGGATGGCCCTGGAAATAAACAATCCGGAACAGGTCTTCGCTCACCGCCAAATGCACGCCGCCAACATCGCTTTCTACCAGAACATGCAGCCCCGCAGATTGTAACTGCTGGCGAGTGACTTGGTTAAACCGCGAATGTGGCACGTCAAAGCGAGTGTTGACATCAAACACCAGCGGGTGATCGGTATCGACCACGCGGTGTTCAAACACGCCCCATAATTTGTTGCCCATGTGTTGGCGACGAATGTTGTGGCGTTGCTGCAGTACTGCGTGACTGGCCAGACAGGAGCACAAGGTGGACGTGACGTTTTCGTAGGCCCAGTCAATGACTTCGGTCAACGGTTTCCAGAATGGTTCCAGTGACAAATCGGCTTGACTGATGTTGGCGCCGGTAATAATGAGTGCGTCCAGTCCGTCCTGTTTGAGTTGCTCAAACGATTCGTAATAATCTTCAACATATTGTTGCGCTTCCGCCCCACGTGGCAATTCCTTGAACGTGAATGGATGAATGTAGAACTGCGCAATTTGGTTGCTGTCGTTGACCAAACGGAAAAATTGTCGCTCAGTGGCAGCTAATGCAGCATCAGGCATCATGTTGAGCAAACCGATGTGCAGTTCACGAATATCTTGGTGTTCCGCCGTGTCACGATCAAGAACAGTTTCTCCCTCGGCGCGCAGGCGCTCAAATGTCGGGAGATTGGAATGGGCAATCAGTGGCATGATGGTTCCTTTATTTCCCGGTTGGAGACTGGCGACTAATCGCTGTCTCAATCAGTGCAAGGAAGCTGGCTTCGTCTTTCACTTTGCGAATTTCTTCGGTGGTGACGGTATAGCCGTGCGTCTGTGCAATTTTTTCATAGCGAGGAATGCGTGAATAAAACAGACGCGGAAAAATCCAGCGCACGAAATCATCGGGATCGATCATGGCGACGTATTCCAGCGACTTTTCCGTCATGTAGTTCGCCAGTTGTTCATCGAGAAATGCTTCGCGGTAGTACAGCGGCTTGGGCGCCATTTCTGCGCGGCGAATCAGTTCCTGTTCGTCGTGTTTGGTGGCTTGGATGTACAAAATCAGGGTGTTGTCAGTCAGTGCCTTAAGGGCTTCGTCGTCGTCCAGTTCACAGACGCTACCACCGGCATCGTTGAGGAAATGGTTGTAGTCGTAGATGCGCTGGGCTTTGTGGATAAAATTGGGCACGTCTTTCATGGCCTGAACTTCAGCGCGATGATGTAGTGCCTGACGACGTTTGAATTCGTCTTCGGGAAGTCCGCCCAATTCCGGGTTACCCAGTTTGCCAAGAAAGCTGGAGACCGGCTTGAGATGGTCAACGGTGATGTTGTTGCGGATGTAAATGGAGTCGGACAACAGCAGATCGCGCAAAAACGGAATTTGCATCGCCTGTTCTTTGATATTGTCCAGAATGGCTTCGTCCAGATAGTGAGTGCCAATGCGGTAGTCGCCAGAATAATGAAACCAGTGACTTTGGCGCAGAATATTGGCCAGGTAGGTCTTGCCTACGCCAGACATGCCCAGCAGGGTAATGCATTTGTTTTCCCAGGCGCGAAAACCTTGCAGATCGAATTTCACGTTGAATCCTCAAAACGGCGCGGCGTGAACCGCAGGAATGGCGGCGATTATAGCAGGCTGATGCAAAGGGAGGGAGTTGTGAAAGCCCCACGCCAAGGCGGCGTGGGGCCGGGAAACATTACTTCTTGGCAGGAGCTGCAGGTTCGTCAGGACAGGCGTAGGTCTTAACGAAATGTTCGTAAATGTAGGCACGAACCTGTTTTTTGTCGCGGTCTTTTTTGTCTGCACGGATCTCTTTCATGACCTGGTCGTACATATCACGCGGGGTGACGGTGCCAGGGAGACAGATCAGGTTTTTCTTGATGACGTTTTGCTCTCTCATCAAACTGCTCATCAGCGCGATCCCGCTCAGTGCGCCGCCTACGTAACCTACGCAGGTGCCCGCTTCGATCAAACGCGTCGCAGCGACTTGGGGGGGGGTGTCTTTGTCTGGCTTGGTGAAGGCCGCGTCACACTGCTTCATGAACGCGTCGCCGGTGATGGCCTGTGCACTCAAGGGTAGAAATACGAGCAACAGCAGAGAAAAAACTCTCATGGTTCGGTAGTCCTTTTTCTAGGTTTAGATGTGCCTACATATTACGCCTTAATTGCGGGCTCTCAAGGTGTTTTTGTAAAAATACCCTGCCACCAATGAGATTTTTGCGCATCCGTATTGGTATCTGCCAAAGGCTGTGGCGGTATTTTACTCAATATCCAGCCGGGCAGAGGTTTGCCCTGGCTGATGCCGCAAACCACCCCCAGATTGTTGGGGTCGTAGATTTTGATGAACGAGGGAGAGTGAGGGTCATCGACATAAACGATGCCGCAATAATCGTATGCATGATCTCGCCGGAGTTGGGCATCTAGCTGTTCGATGAAATGTGCCAATTCGGCGCCTTGTAGCGGCGCTGTAGGCAGGGGGTGTGGCGGTTGATAAATCCACCAGCTGTCCGTCTGATCGCGCAGGGTGTGCCACAGGGTTTCCAGTTGCGGCCAGCGCAACATGGCGGTGAAACTGCCATTAAACGCATCAATGTAACGGTTGGGATGGGTCATGGTTCGCACCGGTTGTAAAAAATGTCGTCTTATCAACAAAAAAATCGTGATAAAAAGAGTCGGTTAGCCGCTATCTGAGTATATTCGGGAGCGGTGAGCTTTGACACAGGGGGGGCGTAAGTTCGTTGTGGTAAACTGTGATCCCGTTGGCAAAATTTAGTTTCTCTGGGTGGCGTGCGGAGTGTTTTTGAAGTTGGCAAATTGTCGGTGTTGGCGATGGATTTGGCTGGTTTTGCTGGTGTCAGTTGTGGCCGGCTGCAAGCTGCCGTTTGACAAAACCAAGGACGAGCCGCCGGTCGTTGATAACGCACCCAAGCCACGCATCCCCAATAGCAATGCGGAGCTTTCCTTGCTGACGGTTCGTGGGGGGACGCTCGACAAGACGTTTGCCACCACGGAGTACAACTACAGCATCTCTCTGGTCAATGGTCAGCGCGAATTGTCGTTTTTGCCCTTGCTGGTGGATACCGTCAGTTTTATATCTGTCAGTGATGCTATTTCCACCACTGACTGTGTCAATCTCAATCCTGATGAAAATGTACGTGAATGCGCCCGAATGCTGATTAATGGCACGCCGGTGACGGCGGATATGTACGGTTCCTGGTGGACCTACGCCATGGGTGAGGGCGTCAACACCTCAGTGGAATTTCGGGTGTTTGCCGAGGATGGCAAGTCCAGTAACACCTATACGGTGCTGGTGAGCCGTGCCGCCGCGACCGCCAATGACGCCAGCATTTTTGACCTGCAATTATCCACTGGCCAGATAAACGAGGCGGTGGCAGCGAACCGGTTCGATTACAGTGCAACGGTGGGGTATCTGACCAAGCAAATTCGTATTCGCGCCGTGCCACGGCAGTTTGCCTCCAAAGTGCTGGTCAATACTGTCGAGATGAACCAGGGGCAGTTCAGCCAGTCCATTGCCCTGGCTGAAGGTCTGAACACCATCAATGTTTCCATCATTGCGCCCGATGGCGTGACCGTGAGTGACTACACCCTGGATATCACCCGGCAGACTGCGGCGACGTTTGCCCAGCAGGCCTATCTGAAAGCCTCCGACACAACGACGGGTGACCAGTTTGGTCATAGCATTGCGCTTGAAGGCGACCTGCTGGCTGTTGGCGCGCCGCTGGAGGACAGCGCTGGCGTGGACGGGGTGCAGCAAGACGATTGCGACAAGGAATTGGACAGTAAAAACTGCTCTCCTGATAGTGGTGCGGTGTATTTGTTCCGTAAAAGCGGAGCCAGTTGGGTTCAGGAAGCCTACATCAAGGCTAAATATCCACGGCCAAATGATCAATTTGGTCATAAGGTGTTGATCGAGGGGGGGGATTTGATGGTTTCTGCTCCGTTCCAGGATGCGGGCACCAGCAAACTCATGCCTTATCACGACTGCGATCTAAAAGAAGCGGAACAAGTTAACTGCATGCCCGACAGCGGGGCGGTCTACGAATTTGCCAAGCTGGCTGGCCAGTGGACCCAGGTGGCGTATCTCAAAGCCGTCAAGGTTATGAACGGGGCGGCATTTGGCTGGGATATGGCGCGGGATGGCGATGATTTGATTGTCGGTGAGCCCTATGAAAGCTCATCGGTAGCCAGTGCCACGCAGCGTATTTTCCAGGATGTTTTTCAACTAGAGGCCAACATTTCGACGGGGGATCGTAGTCGCAGTGGCGCGGCATTGGTGTACCTGAAGGAGAACGGCGTCTGGAAATGGCGCGCCTACATCAAGGCCGATACGCCGGCGAAAAACGATTTGTTCGGCTGGTCGGTGGCGATTCAAGCTGAAAACGCCCAGCTCAATCTGCCGACCACGGTGGCGGTGGGCCAGCCATATCTGGATTTGACCACTGGTGAGAACGTTGGCGGAGCCTACGTGTATTCCAGGGTGGGCAACGCCTGGTCCAAGCAGGCGCTGGTGATGGCCGAACAGCCTTGTCCGCACGACTTGTTTGGCAGCCAGGTGGCTCTGTCATTTGACACCTTGCTGGTTGGTGCGCCGCTGGAGGATGGTTTGGTGACGGACACGGCGGCCACGGTTTGCGACGCTAAACTTGGGAATGGCAACGGCGCGGTGTATGTGTTTGAGCGTGCCGGGGCCAACTGGTTGCCCCAGGCCTACCTCAAGGCGAGCAACGGCGACGATCTGGACCAGTTTGGTTCGGCGATAGCGCTGGATGGTGATACTGCGGTCATCGGCGCTCATTTTGAGGATAGTGTCGCGATTGGCGTCAATGGCAATGCCAGCTCCAATACGCGGTACGACAGCGGGGCGGCCTATGTGTTTACCCGTGCCTCCTCCATCTGGACCCAGCGGCTTTATCTCAAGGCGAGTAACACCGGCGCGGCGGATATTTTTGGTCGCCGTTTTGCCCTGGATGGACAGAATCTGGCGATTTCGGCGCCCGCCGAGGCCAGCAGTGCCACCGGGATCAATGGAACCCAGACTCTCGACGATGCGCCGCTCAGTGGCGCGCTCTATCTCTTCCGTTAGTTTCCATTTGCTACCAGCTAAAGTGCTGGGGGTCTGCCAACGTCGACACCGTGATGCGCGGCGGGTATCATAGCGCCGTTTTGGCGTTAATTTTGTCTGTTCAATAATCCTCTATTAATACTGTGTGATTAGACTGAACCATCTGCCAAGATAATGGCGCTTCTTGTGTGGCCATTTTTTGATGTAACTGCTTGAATATTGGCAAATTACGGATTGAGTATGCGGTTTAGTCCCGGTTCGGCGAGTTTGTCGCCTTCATTGTTTTCCCGCCTGTTGTCCCTCTTCATGCTGATCTGGCTGGTCGCTTGTGGTCAGGGAACGCCTGGAGTGCAGCAGCGCGCCAATGCCAACCTGTTGGACATGCAGGTGATGGAGGGCAAGGGCAGTTGGTACTTTGATTACGAACTGAGCCGCGACCGTAGCGATTATCGATTGATGGTGGATTCCAGCCAGGATCAATTGGTGCTGGTGGTCAAGCCTGAAGACATTGATGCCATGGTGGAAATCAATGGTCAGGACAACATGGCAGGTCGTGCGTTCGCCATCGCCTTGGAGTTTGGTCAGAACACCCCCATCGAAATCGTCGTAACCGCCGCTGATGGCTCGACCCAGCGCGTGTACACCGTGACTGTCTTGCGCCCCAATAACCGCAGTGCCCAGTTGCAAAGCCTGCGAGTGGAGGCTGCGGCCAGTTTGCCGCTGGCACCGAACTTTAGCCCCGATGTGCTCAACTACAAACTGACTGTGCCCTATGGTCAGAGCAGTGTCAGTGTGGTGTTTACTGCTCACCCACAGGCGGCAGTGCTGGTGGACAATCAACCGGTGGAGTCCGGCAAAATCAGTCCAGCCAAGATGCTGCAAGTGGGCAGCAACTATATCCAGATTCTGGTGCGTGCCCAGGATGGCATCAGTACCCAGAGCTACAACATCGAAATCATCCGCGAAGGCAGTAACGCTCACAAGCAAAATGACCGCCTGCAGTCGTTGCAGGTGGACGGATTTGGCCTGGACAAACCGTTTCAACCGGCCCTGAGTAGTTACCGCGTTAACGTGGGTAACAGTGTCAGTTCGATCACGGTTCAGCCCGTGCCACAAAATGAACTGGCGACTGTCACGGTCGATGGCCGGGCGGTGGATGGCGGCGCGGCATCGGTGCCGCTGCAGTTGGGTACGCAGAACGTGATCGTTAAAGTCGTTTCCGAAGACGGCAAATTCGAACGCGAATACATCCTCACGGTCACCCGCCAGTTGCGCATCGAGGCGCGGTTGCAAAGTCTGTCTTTGACGGCGGCGAACAAATTACTCGATTTTGGATTTAGCAGTGAGATCAGCAGCTATGACCTGAGCGTGCCCAACTCGGCGACCAGCATCATGCTGCACCCCAAGGCGGTGGACGCTGATGCGTTGATCGAGATTGACGGCAAGGTGGTGGTTAATGACACCAATGCCAATGTGGCTCTGCCCAATGTGGGCGTGCAACAGGTTCTGGTGACGGTCAGCGCTCAGGATCGATCCGTTCGCCGCAGCTATGTGCTCAACGTCAATCGTGTGCCGCTGACCAACGTCAAACTACGCAGCCTGGAATTGCCGGCGGATTTGCAATTTAGTTTTTCACCTGCGGTGACAGAATATGCAGTGACTGTCCCTTTCGAGCGCGACAATCTGGCGCTGACCGCCATGCTGGATGATGCCTCGTCCAGCTTGAAGATCAACGGTGCAGCCTTGCCCTCCGGGCAGAGCACCGACTACCTCAGTCTGGTGGTGGGCAGTAACCGCATCGAATTGCTGGTGACCGACAAATACGGTTTCGATCACAACAGACTGAGGT
>JAOUHV010000053.1 GCA_029884425.1 Gammaproteobacteria bacterium | reverse complement strand
TGAGCTGAAAGGAAAAGTTTTTGCTGGCGGTTTGATTGGCTGCATCGGTAACGGTTACTTCCAGGCGATGTTTGTCCAGCGGAGTGACCTGGTGCCATTGATTGTCCAGGGTTTCGCTGGCCAGCGGAATCAGAAAATCATTTTGATCGCGCAGTGGTTGGCGTGTCGAAGCCTGTTCGACATCGTTGATGAAATAACGGTAGTTGACGCTGACAGACTGGGGCATGGGTTGACCTGTGCGATCAGTATCATGGGCGCGAAACGCAAAATAGGCGATGCCCGCTTGGTCCAAATCGTTGCGCGTGACGACGGTGCCAGCCAGATCCAGTTGACTATCACTCATTGCCAGTGGCGTCAGGTTGTGGTCTTGCAGGGGAATAAAATTATTGCTTGGGTCCAGGCGGGCTTTGCCGTGACCGAGGCTGGAGGCGGCGAAAACGGGCGGCGCATCTTGAATGGCGATGGAAAACGTTTTTTCATCACGCTGGCCATCACTGGTGAGCATGATGCCGTGAATGTCGTTTTGTCCCTGCTGTAACAGCAGATTGCCGCTCCAGGTGTGATTCGTTTTGTTCAGTTGCATCAGTTGATCGTTGATGCGAATTTCGCTGGCGTCGCCGGCATACGATCCGCTGATGGGATAGGCGACGTTGTCAGCCTGCAGGGTCGAATCCAGACTGAAGTACACGTTATCGATGCTGAATTGCAGCGTTGTTTGACTCCGGTTGCCTAGAATGTCACGCGCTTCTATTGCGACCCTGAGTAATCCATCGGGATAATTCAAACTGTTGAGCAATACCGAAGGTTGAGATGTGTCGCTCGCCTCGGTGGATGGCAAGTTGGGTATTTGATATTTCACCAAGTCGATGGCGATGGGAGAGTCAATGGCGAGATCCAGGGGGATTTGTCCGCGCAGAATCAGCTGAGGTTTTGCACTGATTTTTGGCAACATGCTGGCGACAGGCTGGAGTGACTGCTGATTAAACAAGTCACTTTGGTTGCTGATGATTTGTTTGGCGCGGGTCAGCAATTCTTCAGCGGTAAATTCATTTTCCAGGGCGTTGGCAGCGGCCAGCAGTTGTTGCGCCAGCCCCATGCGATAACTATCGGCATTTAGCGGAATGCTGCCCAGTGCCAGTGATCCGGTTTGGCCGTCATTTTTGCGAATTTGGCCATTGAGCAAGCCATCGTTGAGCGCATCAAGATATAATAATTTAGCCAGCGACACGCTGTGATAGCCCTGATGCTGTTGTGAGCCATTTTGTTGATTGGCCCACTGGGTCAGAAAAGAAACAGCCATACTATAGGCCAGATGAAAATTGCCCATGGCGGCTTTGGTGCTGATCGGCATTTCTTCGGTCGGTGTTAGCAAATCTAGCTGCAAGCCATCGCGCAGTTGTTGATTGGCAGTGTTGAGTGCCTGCTCAACGCTATCACCTTGCTGGATGCGCTGCAGCGTGAGTGCGGTGAGTAAATGCGAGAAGGGAGAAATTTCTATCGTGTGAGTTTTTCCCATGGTGATGAGTGACGGCGCGCTGAGTTGCAAATCATTGTCGAGCGCAATCACGTTGCCACTGGCGGGTTCGATGTAATCACCGGCGCTGACTTCCAACAAGATGGGTTGGCTTTTGCTGCGCAGCGTCAGACTGAACTGGCCGTGATCATCGCTTTGGCTGCTGCCCAGCCATTCACCCTTGCCATCGTTGGTGAATGCAAATGCCTGAATTTGCGCATGCTGGATGTGCAACGCCTGGCCGTTGATGGTGCTGACGGGACGCTGCTGTGGTAGTTGCAAATTACTTTGACCCAAGCCACAGCTGGCGAGAATGGGAAATAAACACAGAACGAAAAATTTTTTCATAGTCTCAGGGCTGATAGTGCAGCAGCAAATTGATGCTGCGGTAGTTGATATTGTTGCCGGGCACCAGGGTTTGTTGAGCTCGAAAACCCACAGACCAGTCGTGCTGCATTTCCCACTGGGCTTGCATGGCGGTGATCAGGCCAAGGCTAAGGCTGCTGCGATCGGCAAATCGTTGTTGCAGATAGCCGTCATCGCTGATGGTGTGGCGCAGCGAATACTGGTTGTAGGCCGCTTGCAGGCCAATGTCCAACCAGGGTTTGAATTGACTGTGCAGTGGCCAGATTTTTTGCAGACTCAGAGATACCGATTGTTGCTGGATAGATTGTCCCACCTCTTGGCCGCGAGCCTGGGAATCGGCGTTCAGCAGTTGCCATTGCAGCCAGTAGCGAATGTCTTGATGCCACCAGTCACTATAGGCCAGTGACATGAGGTTGCTGCTGTGGGTGGTGGTGCGTTCACCATCCGGATCGGTGATGGTGACGCTGGCCGGGCCGGTACCAAACGCGTAACTACTGGTGTTGATCGGCGCGCCCAGCAGAGCAAAGCAAGAAGAACTGGTCAGTAGCAGCAGTAGAAAAAACACATGCCTAATTGTCATAGCTGTAATAAATCCCGGTAATTTTGGGCGAGGAATCGCGCTCTTCGACGACGATGTCGATGTTGCCTTTGAACTGACGTTCACGCTTGTGACCAAGCTCAATGACCTTCAGCGAAAATGGACCTTTGCCGCGTGCCTGATTGTCTGTTTGTTTCCAGCGAATGTTGCCAAAGGACAATTGGCGTTGTTGGGTAATGCTAAAAAACTGCGCGAATTCGCTGCTCACCGCTTGCAGATTTTGTCCCTGATTGCTTTTCACTGCTTCATCCATCAATTCTTTCAGTTGATCAACGCTGCCTTGCTGATAGGCTTGGCCGAGGCGCTGTAGCAGGCCAGATAATTCCGCGCTGGAAATTTGCGGCGGTGCCGGTGCGGGTATGGGGGGTGTGGGCGCAGATGGGGTGACGGCGACGGTCGCTGTCGCGACGACAGGCGGAGTCGTCGGAGTTTGGATTTCAGCAGCGGGCTGATCAGCAGGCGTTGATTCTGCAGCGAGGGTGACCGTGGTCGCGGCAGCAATGACCGGGATCGGGGCTACGGATTTAGCCACGGGCTTGGCTTCAGTTTTGGTCTCGGTGGCGACACGGGCCGCAGGTTTGGGTTGCACGGATGCAATTACGGCAGGCTTGGGCTTGGGCTGAGGCAGTGCGGCGACGGTTGTCTCTGTCGGGGGGGCGGGTTGAGGCGGTGCAGCGACCACGGTGTTTTCGGTAACTGCCGCAGGCGGTGGGCGCTTGGTCAGGGTGCTGGGCCCCAGCTGGACGACGGTTTGTTTGGCGTCGTGCAGGCTGGCCTGGGCCATTTCTTCGAGCAATTCTTCCGCTGCTGTCGGTGCTGGCGGGCGGTCGAACAGCGGAATCAGCAGCCCCAGCAGCAGACCGGCAGCGATGCCGCCAGACCAGCGGGGATGTTGCCGAACCCAGTTGAGTGGCAGACGAATTTTTCGCGGCGGCGAGTCCGCTGGCGGTTCCTCGTTGGTGTTCGGCCTGGGTGATGGAACGATGGCCGGTTCTGCGCTGCGGGTCTTAATGTCGGCAACGGTGTTTTGCGTCAGTGCGACCGGTTCAACAACGGTTGGCTCTGGAGCGATGGCGGGTGGCGGCGATAGTTCGGGTGCGTCCTGGTCTGACTCGAACGAAAAATGGCTTTGTTGTGGCGGCACCGAATGAGGCTGGTCCTGCTCCATTTCTTCGCACAGCTCGGCGATGACCGTGTCGATGAATGGTTCATCCAGCATTCGCCGCTGTTCCACCGAGGCAAGCAGCAGGGCGCGTTCGCACAAGCGATTGATGCGGCGCGGTATGCCATCGCAAAACTGCTGAATTTGTTGGCAGGCGGCGGCGCTGAACTGCACGTCCTGGTCGCAGCCGGCCACGCTCAGGCGATGTTGAATGTAGGCTTGAGTATCGTCAACGTCCAGTGGGCGTAAGTGGCAACTGGCGACGATGCGTTGTCGAAGTTGCGGCAGGCTGGGATGATCCAGCGTGTTCTGCAGTGTGGGCTGGCCGATCAAAAAGCACTGAAACAGGGCTTGTTCGTTGTATTGGGTGTTGGACAGGATGCGCAAATCTTCCAGGGAATCGACGCTCAGGTGGTGGGCCTCGTCGATAAATACCAGGGCCCGACGGCGCATTTGTGCGAGCGTCATCAGCTGATGTTGCAATGCCTCCAAAATGGAAGCCTTGTTGAGATCCTGTAGTTTTGCCCCCATAGCGTGGGCGAGCAGTTGCAAAAAATTTTGTTCGTCCAGCACACTGGCGCAGATGTTGGTTATTACGCAGTGGCGCGTGGGATGTTTTTTTTGCAGGGTTTGGATCAGGGTGGTTTTGCCTGTGCCTGGCTCGCCGGTGAGTACGAGAAAACCTTCACCTTGTTCGATCGCGTAGCCAAGATAGGCCATGGCGCGCGCATGCGGTTTGGCTGAAAAATAAAAACCGCTGTCGGGCGTCAGGCGAAAAGGTTTTTTACGTGACGAGTAAATCGAACTGTTCATGCCGGGCCGGCCATCCTTGCGCTGTGCGCATTTGTTGGCAAGTCGAGTGATTCATTCTAGCGCAAGCTGGCGAAAAAAATAGCAGTTTTCTTCGCCGCAATGCGCCGTTTTTTGTCACCCTCAGCAGACAATAAATTCGTGGTGGCGGAGAGGTTAGCCCTGGAACAAATTGAACAGCATCTGGAAGTACAGCACCAGCAGGATCAGTACGCCCAGCAGCGGCAAAATCATTAGTTTGCGCTTGTTGAGGTGGTGCAGATGAAAACGCAATTTTTCACCGGTACTGGCGTTGGGGTTGTAGCCGGTTTCCTGCTGATAACGTTCGCGGGCGCGCAAGGCGTATTCCTGCGCGTGCTGGGCGAACAACTGGCGGGCGCGATCAGCGTCGCTGTCGTCTTCAATCCACAGTGATGCCCTGGAAAAGCCCCAGGTACTGCCAGGGGTTTCGTAATAGCGGATGTGGTGCTCATCAAGCACGGCGCAGACCGAGGCCAGCTCGTCGATGGCTTCCGGGGTTTGGGGGAAAGAATACAGTCGCTTGGCCATGGGACAGTCACAGGGTGAACATTGGGCGGGCATTCTAACCGATGGTGCATCGTCGGTCACCCCAGGCTTTGCTACAATGGCGGCGGTTTGAGGCGGATTTGGCAAAATGAGTGACGAGAGCTATCAACGCCGCTTTGGCGGTATTGCCCGGTTGTACGGGGCAGAAGGGGCGCAACGCATACGCGGATTGCACATTTGTGTGGTTGGCATTGGCGGGGTGGGCTCCTGGGCGGTCGAGGCGCTGGCACGTTCCGGGGTGGGGACACTGACCCTGATCGACAACGACACCATTTGCGAAACCAACATGAATCGCCAGATTCATACCTTGAGCGCGACCATTGATCAGTCCAAGGTCGCAGCCATGGCCGAGCGGGTGAAGCAGATCAATCCTGATTGCGATGTGCGCATCATTGACGATTTTCTTACCATGGCCACCATGCAGGAGTACTTGTCGCGTGGCTATGACTACGTGATCGATGCCATCGACAGCATCAAATTCAAATCGGAAATGATCGTGTATTGCAAGCGCAATAAAATTCCGCTGATCATGACCGGTGGTGCCGGTGGGCTGAGTGATCCGACTCAGATTCAAATTGCCGATTTGAGCAAAACCTATAATGATCCGCTGGCGGCGAAAGTGCGTTCGCGCCTGCGGCAGGAATACGGCTACACACGCAACCCCAAGCGCAAATTTGGTATTGAATGTGTGTTTTCCAGTGAACAGCAGGTGTACCCCAAGGACGATGGCAGTGTCAGTTGCGAAAAGCCCGGCATTCACGGTGTGTCGCTGGATTGTCGTTTTGGCTACGGTGCCAGCAGTTGCGTGACCTCGGTGTTTGGCTTTGTTGCCGCGTCGCGGGTGTTAAAAAAATTAACTGAAAAGAAAAAACAGGATTAATTGTCGATGGAAAAAAATGCCAGGATTTATGTTTCCGGTCATCGTGGTTTGGTCGGTTCGGCGATTGTGCGTCATCTCAATGCCCAGGGTTATCACAACATCATTACCCGCAGCAGCAAGGAACTGGATCTGCGCAATCAGCAGGCAGTTACTGATTTTTACGCCAAAGAAAAACCCGATTACGTGATTGTTGCTGCGGCCAAAGTGGGCGGCATTTGGGCCAACGATCAGTATCCGGCAGAATTTATCTACGACAATCTGATGATTGAAGCCAACGTGATTCATGGCGCGCACGTTGCCGGAGTGAAAAAATTGCTGTTTTTGGGTTCGACCTGTATTTATCCCAAAATGGCGCCACAGCCGTTGAAAGAAGATTATCTGCTTACCGGTCCGCTGGAACCCACCAACGAATGGTATGCGGTGGCAAAAATTGCCGGTATCAAAATGTGTCAGGCGTATCACAAACAATATGGCAGTCGGTTTATTTCTGCGATGCCGACCAACCTGTATGGCCCGGAAGATAATTTTGATCTGAACAATTCGCACGTGTTGCCGGCGTTGATTCGAAAATTCCATGAGGCAAAAATCAACGGCGATGCCCATGTTGTGGTGTGGGGCAGTGGTACGCCGATGCGTGAATTTTGTTACGTCGATGATCTGGCTGAGGCCTGTGTGTTTTTGCTGAACAACTATGAGCAGCCCGAGATCGTTAACATTGGCGTGGGTGAGGACATCCGTATTGCCGATTTGGCAAAACTGGTGAAAAAAGTGGTTGGGTTTAACGGTGAAATTGTTCAGGACACCAGCAAGCCTGATGGCACGCCACGCAAACTAGTGGATGTGTCGCGCATTTTCTCACTGGGTTGGCGACCAAAAGTGGGCCTGGAAGAAGGTATTGGCCGTGCGTATCGCTGGTATTTACAGCAGTGATTGTTTACGGTTGAACGGCGTGCAGTGCGTTGAGCAAGGTGCTGATGCCAAATGGTTTGGTGATGTATTTGTCAAAGCCAGCCTCTAGTCCAGCTTGAACATCACTGGCCGAGGCAAACGCGCTGAGCGCAATGACCGGAATGTGCGCGGTATCCGGATCGAGTTTGAGTTGGGGCAATAATTGCAGGCCGCTGATGCGTGGTAAATGTATGTCCAGCAAAATAATGTCTGGCCGCAGCTGTCGCGCCAGCGCGATACCCTGCTCGGGATCGGTGACGCAGTTCAGTCGGTGTGGTGTATAGCGATGTAAAATATCCTGTACCACGCGGATGTTGGCGGGGTTGTCTTCGATATACAGCACTGACAATGGACGATCAAAGGTTGGCAGGAGTGACACCGTATCTTGAGGTTCCTGTTCTACCAGCAAGGTGCTGGCCAGGGGCAGCTCTATCCAAAACGTGCTGCCGATGCCTTCTTCGCTTTCAACACCAATGTGACCATGCATGCGTTCGATCAGTTGTTTACTGATAACCAAGCCGATACCAGCACCATCGATAGTCGATTTTTCTGCACCCACACGCTCAAACGGCTGGAATAGTTTGGCGAGCTGTTTTCCGCTCAGACCTTGGCCGCTGTCTTTGACATTAATGCGGAGGTAGCCATCTTTTTCCTGGGCGCTGATAATAATCTCGCCATAGTCACGATTGTATTTAATGGCGTTGGACAACAGATTGACCAGCACTTGTTTTAGGCGAGTATAGTCGGCGTGAATGTCGATGTCTGTTTGTGTCGCGGTGTCGATTAATTTGATGTTGCGTGCTTCAGCCAATGGCCTGACTAACGCCAGTGTGTCTTTAATCAGGTGCGTGGTGCTGACTTTTTCCAGCGACACAAACAGTTTGCCCGCCTCAATGGCGGACAAATCCAGCACGTCGTTGATCAGTCCCAACAGATGTTTGCCCGCGTTGGTAATTTCCCGTGCCTGCGATTGCTGCTCGCTGGTTAAGGTCGGGTTATCATCGTATTCCAGCAACTGAGCAAAACCAATAATGGCGTTGAGTGGCGTGCGTAACTCGTGACTCATCCGCGAAACGAATTCAGATTTGGCGCGACTGGCTTTTTCCGCCAGTAGTCGAGCTTCTTCCTGCGCTAATTCGGCTAGTTTGCGGTTGGTGATGTCCTGCACAATGCCCAGCATTTGGACGGCGTTGCCGTTGTTGTCACGAACGGTATCGCCGCGACTGAGCAGCCAGTGAATGCTGCCGTCAGGCCAAATGCAACGAAACTCCACGTTGTATTCCTTGCCCAGCGTTATGCTATTGGTCATGGAATCCATTACGGCTAATCGATCATGTGGATGAATCAATGAGGCTTGTTGTTCAAAGGATATTTGTGTTTCGCCGGCAGGCAAACCGTACAGTGTGGCGACGCGCTCGGACCAAAAAATAATATTGGAGTGGATGTTCCAATCCCAGCTGCCCACGTTGGCATAGTTTTGACTGCGGCGTAAGCGTTGTTCGCTGGCTTCGAGTAATAGTTCAACCTGTTTTTTGTCTTCGACGTTGATCCACGAGCCGACCAATTCATCGCCTTTGTCAGATTGGTGCCATTGCAGGCGATCTGAAATCCAATGATACTCGCCATTTTTATCGCGAAAACGATATTCCAGCTCAATCATTCCGTAATCAGGCGCCAAGGCATTGATGTGTGCCTGGACGCGTTCAACATCCTCGGGGTGAATATTGCTCAGCCAGAAGCTTGGTGTATCTAGTAGCGTTTTTGCATCGCAACCTAACGTACTTGATGTATTGGGACTGGCATAGCTGATATCAAACGGTGGCAGTGTGCTGCGAGTGTAAATGGTGACTAAACTGTTGCTGAGCAAAAAATCCAGTCGGGCCATACTCTCCAGCCGCGCCTGTTCGGCACGAACGCGTTCGGTGACATCGCGGGCAATGCCGACAAACCCAGCTTCGCTATTGTTTTTTGATGGTGCAACATTAAGTTCGATAGGGAAGCGCGAGCCATTTTTGCGTTGTCCCATCAGCAGGCGTTCGCGGCGAATAATGCGAGGTGCATGCAAGGTGGAGTGATCGGTATAGTTTTGATGTTCGCGGCGTTCCTCTTCGGGTAACAGAATCGCGACATTTTGGCCAAGGACTTCGTCAGCAGAATAGCCAAACATATTTTCTGCCGCAGGATTGAAAGTACGAATATGGCCGGTGGCATCAATGGCAATGATGGCATCGGCGGTGTTGTTGATAATCGCACGTAGGCGTGCTTCGCTGGTTTCCAGTTGACTGGTGAATTCCAGTCGTTGATGCAGACGTTCCACCGCTAACAAAACCAGCATAATCAAGATGCTGACGATGGCAATAATCCAGGTCAGTATATCCAGAGGGATGTCGTCAATATCATGGTTGGCTGTTGGCAGCGGGGTAAAGTGCATGGCCAGCATGGCGGTATAGTGCATGCCTGCGACAGCGGCCCCCATCACCAGGGCGGCAATCATCTGTCGACGATGAAAATGGGTTGGTGTAGTGAACAGTTTTGCGCGGACGTGCAGTGAAATGGCGGCGAGTATCACGGCAAGCAGTATCGACCAGGCCACCAGCCAGTGGTCGTGGCTCATCATGGCTTCCATACGCATGGCACTCATGCCCAGGTAATGCATGGCGCCGATGCCGCCGCCCATCAGGATGGCGCTGAGCAGCAGGCGGGATGGGTTCAACGAGTGTTGGGGATAGCGCAATGCCGCGATACTGGCCAGCACGGCTGGAACGATGGATAGCATGGTAATCCATGGGTCGTAGCGCACTTCGAACGGTGTGCTGTAAGCGAGCATGCCGATAAAGTGCATTGCCCAAATACCCAAACCCTGGACAAGGGCGGCGGCCATGGGCCAGTTTTTCTGGCGATCGTTTTGCGATTGAATACGCTGACTGGTTTCAACCAGGACAAAGGCGGTGTAAGTGGCTACGAAAATGATGGCGAGCGATAAGGCGACCAGCAGGGGATTATAAACACCGGTAATGATGGATAGCTGCTCAATGTTCGAATGGCTGGCGGCGCTGTGATCCATGACGTGGCTCCCGCGCGATGCCTAAAACATTGTCTGTCGGACCAGGAACGGTGTGGTAATGGCAACACGGTTCTTGCGGACAGAAAGGCATGACATTTTGTAAAGGGGGAAACAAGCCATGCGTTTGCTGGGCTCCTTTGGGCGCGAGGCAAATGGTGTACAGGTAGGCTTGTTTACGGCAGATCGATGATGAAAATTTAGTGGTTTGCTTAATGATTCAAGCGGAGAAGGCGTAACAAGGCAGTAATCACATACAAACTGTGTGTAAATTAAGTGAGTGAGACTTATTGATTGTGCTACTGGCACCTTCCTTTCCCCTATAAAAACAGTAGATTGATGAAACGGTCAGGCGTATTTGCGTGCCGAAAAGGGAAGGGTATGGATAGGAGAGGGCAGTGCTCCGTAGTTTTTAAAGATTCATTGGTGACGTTTATGCGATAGTTTTTGTGCAAGGTATAAACGATCAGGCAAATTAACGATGAAGAACCAAAAGGCTCTGTCACGAGTGATGAACAGAACAATAATCGGCGCAGTATTTTTTTTAATCCTGAACCATTCCGCCTTGGCGGGAGTGTTTGCAGAGCTAAGCGTAAACCAGGCGTCAGAACCAACCGTTAATTTAGCGGTGTTGACGGAAGACGTGTGGCACGTGGCTGGCTTTTTTGGCCAGCGCAGATATGCGACGGATGATGTTGCGCTGGTTCACACCTATATGGCGGGTGGGATTGGTTATCGGTGGTACGGTGACTGGACTGGGAATTTACTGTTGGGTCTGGAAAATTCCGGTGTAAACCAAGGAGGGCAAGGAATGGGGGTTCGATATCAAGGCGCCTATTCCCAGCTGATGTTGATGAAATTTTTTGAAAGACATCGGCTGGATTACATTTTTTCGTACAGCCAAAACAGTGGTGAAATTTGGAGCCGGCTGCGGGCCAGTCAGCTGCTCGACTCTGGGTATCGGTTGGGGCCCGAGGTAATCGTATCAAAATTTCTTGGTCACAATTTCGAAGCGGTTGGATTGGTTGTGGAAGACCAGGTCGACTCAGTGACCATCGCAGGGAAGCTCGGCGTTGAAAAGGTAAATTCGAATACTCGGGGGTATCTCGGTGTTGAGATGTACCGCTCGTTTTAGGGTTTAGCCGTCAGACTCAACTTCGGGCCTTGACCATTGCCTTTATTTCTCGCTTCGGATGTCTTGTCGGCAAGCCTGTTTGGGGAGGCGGGGTCTGCAGATTGAAATGGTGCCCCGGAGACGACTTGAACGTCCGACCTGCCCCTTAGGAGGGGGCTGCTCTATCCAGCTGAAGCTACCGGGGCGTGTCGCCTATCTTAGCATTGATGTCGTTCTGGGCAAAGGCATGGCTGAGGCGGGTGTTTTTTGTCCAGGCAGGCAGAAAAACGAAAAAGCCAAATTCATGTTGAGTTCATTCCACATTCATTTTTGATTCACTGCCTCGCCCTATACTGACCTCAGTAGCGAAAACCAGGAGGTAGTTATGGCAACGCAAACGGTCAAAGTATGGGATTTCTTCGTCCGGTTTTTTCACTGGGCGCTGGTGCTGTTTTTCATCGTGGCCTTTGCCAGCGGCGAGGAATGGGCCACGCTGCATGCCTATGCCGGTTATGCGATAGGCGGCTTGCTGGCCTTGCGACTGGTGTGGGGGTTGGTGGGAAGCCGCTATGCGCGCTTCAGCAACTTTGTGCAATCACGGCAGACGGTCAAAGCCTACCTCAATGATGTGCTGCATTTTCGTGGCAAGCGCTACATCGGCCATAACCCGCTGGGTGGCTGGATGATTGTGGCGATGTTGCTGACGCTGGTTTTAACCACTTTGACCGGATTGGTAGCCTACGGCGGCACGGAGCACGCAGGCCCACTTGTGTTCCAGGCCCAGGCTTTGCCAGCAGTTGTGCTCGATGCGATTGAAGAACTGCATGAAGGTCTGGCGAATTTTACCTTGTTGTTAGTGTTGATTCATGTGGCGGGCGTGGCGTTTGAGAGTCTGGTGCATGGTGAGAATTTGGTTAGTGCGATGATCACTGGTCGCAAACAACTTTAATTGGATAAGGAGCATAGAATGAAAGCGATATCAGTATTTGTGTTGGCAGCAGGATTGTTTAGTGCAGCGGCCCAGGCGGATGTGGTGGCAGACCGACTGAAGGAGTATCAATCACAAGGTGGCAGCAACTTCAGCGCTGATGCGGGCAAAGCAATGTGGACCAAGAAAGTTGTGCACGCGGATTCGGAAGGCAAGGAGCGTGCGTGCGCGGTATGTCATGGCGAAGATCTGCGCAAGCCGGGCAAGCATGCCAAAACCGGCAAGGTGATCGATCCATTGGCGCCGTCGGCAAATCCTGAGCGTCTGACCGAGGTCAAGCAAATCGAAAAATGGTTTAAGCGCAATTGCGAATGGACTTACGGTCGCGAATGTACAGCGCAGGAAAAAGGTGATTTCCTAAGTTATATTGCAAAACAGTAACCCAGGGGCAAAATTATGAAAAGATCATACATGAGTGTGTTGGTGTTAACGCTGAGCGCTATGGCAGGCAGTGTGCTGGCTGATGGTGGTTCCAAGGCGGTGTCAGGTGTGCCCAAAAACGAAGCCTATCAGAGTGAATGTAGCGGTTGTCATATGGCATACCCAGCGGACTTGTTGCCAGCGGCATCGTGGAAAAAAATGATGGCAGGCTTGTCTGATCATTTTGGCGACAACGCGACCATGGACGCCAAAACCGCAAAAGAAATTGGTGACTATCTGGCGAAAAATGCTGGCGATGTGAGCAATACTGGCCTAGCGCATAAAGTGTTGCGTAAACTGGGTAGTGGCGAGGCACCACTACGCATTACCGAGTTGCCGTATATTGCCCGCGAACACAAGCATGAATTACCCAAGGATGTTTTCAAACGCTCTGATAAACTGACCAGCCTGTCACAGTGTGATGGTTGCCACACCAAGGCGACCGAAGGTAGTTTCCGTGAGCGCGAGATTGTGATTCCTGGTTCTGGTCGCAATCACGAGGGCCACTAAGTGAGATAAAAAATCCGGGTGTGAAAACCCGGATTTTTTCGCATAATGGAATGATGTATATGTCCGTTGCCCAATTAATTCTTGTATCACTGCTTGTGCTGTCGACTCCGTTACTCGCCAGTCAGGATGAGGCGCGTCGCTTGGCCGAACAGGGTGAAATTCAGTCATTAGAAAAATTGGTTAGGTCAGCAAACCAGATGGTGGCAGGCCGGGTGATTGAGGCTGAATTAAAACATCGCAAAGATCAATTGCTGTACGAAATTGAAATCCTCGATGAGCGCGGTGTGGTGTGGGAGTTTGTATTTGATGCACGTAATGGCAAACTGCTGAAAAAACTGAAGGAAGAGTGATTACCATGCGCATATTGGTGGTTGAGGATGACGTCAAGCTAGCTGAGGGGTTAAAGCGGGATCTGAAGCAGCACGGATTTGCCGTGGACCTTTGTGCTGATGGCGTGGATGCCGAACACATGGGCAAAATGGAGCCCTATGATGCGGTGGTGCTGGATCTGGGATTGCCGCGCAAGCCGGGTCTGGATGTCCTGAAAAGCTGGCGCAAGGACGGCAACAATGTGCCCGTGTGCATTTTGACCGCGCGTGATGCATGGCATGAAAAAGTTGATGGCTTTCAGGCAGGCGCAGATGATTATCTGGCCAAGCCGTTCCATGTGGAAGAATTGGTTGCTCGACTCAATGCGCTGATTCGCCGCAGCAGCGGCATGGCCAGTCCACAGGCCCAGGCCGGTGGTTTGGTGCTGGACGAAGATCGGCAGACCGTGGTTGATCGTCAGGGGAACACGCACGAACTGACCGGCACTGAATTTCGTTTGCTGCGCTATTTCATGATGAACGCTGGCAAGGTGTTATCCAAATCTCGCCTGGCCGATCATGTGTACGATTACGATTCAGACAAAGACAGTAACGTCATCGAAGTGTACATCAAACGATTGCGACAAAAAGTGGGAGCGGAGCTGATCCAGACCCGCCGTGGCCAAGGTTATATTTTTGAGGGAAACCCCTAATGCAATCCATTCGCGCCCGCCTGGGTAGCGGATTGTTTGTGTTGCTGATTGTGTTGTTCTTGCTGCAGTTGGGCATCGTCAGTTTTGTGATTCGTCATCTTATGGGGGAAGTGGTGATGACGCGTCTGATGCAGGATGCCGACAGTCTGTTGGCGGTGGTGGAAATCAACGATCAGAATCAAGCTTCACTGTCAGCGCAGCGTCTGGCGAATGTGTATCAGCAGCCATTTTCCGGTCATTATTTTCATATCGAAGTCGAAGGCAAGGATTTGCATTCCCGCTCGTTGTGGGATGAGGATTTGCATTTGCGTAACGTAGCCCCCGGCGAGCACGAAGTGCAATACCTTGAAGGGCCGCTGGATCAATGGTTGATGGTCTACGTCAGCGGATATCGCAAACACGGCAAGCATGTGGTGATTGCTGTGGCACAAGACGTATCGGACTTGAGTTCGGACATTCGCGAAATGCAGTTGGTGTACGGCGGAGTCTCTCTGGTGGCACTGTTGTTGTTGGTGTATTTGCAAAATGCGGCATTGCGCTGGAGTTTGGCGCCGGTGGAAAAAGCACGTGCGCAATTGCGTGCCATCGAAAATGGCGAAGTCGGTCGACTGGACGAACAGGCGCCGGTGGAAATTCTGCCGCTGGTGCAGGAAATTAATCGCCTGCTGGATTTGTTGTCGCAACGATTGACGCGGTCGCGTAACGCTTTGGGTAATCTGGCGCACGCGCTGAAAACACCGCTGACAGTGATGACGCAATTAAGTCGTGATGATGGCAGCGATAAGGCCCAAGCCTTACACGATATGCAGACACAAATTGCCACCATGCGTGGTTTGGTGGAACGCGAGTTAAAACGCGCACGACTGGCCAGCGGTGGCGGTGGCGCACGCTTTACTCCTGCTGATGACGTGAACAGTTTGGTCACAACCCTGAAAAAAATTTATGCCGACAAACATCTGAATTATCAGGTGCGTTTGGATGTCGAGCACAGTTTGCCTCTGGATCGTGAAGATATGCTGGAACTGTTGGGCAATCTGCTGGACAACGCCAGCAAATGGGCACGCTCGCAGGTGAGGTTTCAGTTGTACGCCCAGGATTCAATGATCTGCATGCACATCGAAGATGATGGTCCCGGCGTTGATGAACAAGCGATTGCGCATTTGCAGCAGCGTGGCGTGCGGGTGGATGAATCCATTGCCGGTCACGGACTTGGCTTGGCGATTGTCAGCGACAGCGTCGCGAGCTACGGCGGTCAGTTGCAGTTGGGCCGTTCTGTGGACTTGGGTGGCTTTTCCGTGAAGGTGTGTTTGCCGGTGTAGCAATGTTTAAGGTTGGGGCCGAAAACGAGATTGCGAGCTGCTTTTATGAATTGAAAAGCGAGGTTCAAATTACTTGCAAATAGGCGACTAATTCAGTGGGAATAATGTGGTGTTGGCGTGCGAATGCTAAACAATTCGAATATAAATTATTTTATTTAACAAGTGCATATAGAGGAAAGCTAAAACTTTAAGTTGCAATTTTGTCAAATATTTGACACAATGTTACAAGTTGTTTTTCCTGACCCAAGTGTATTCAGCGGGTTGTAACTATGGCATCTGTTTTGCCCAATAACTGACAGGGAAATAGGTACCTGTCTACATGGAGAACCGAATATGTTTAAAGGTCTTTACACGTTTGCAGCAGCTTCCTTGCTCATGCTACCCATGGCAGCGAATGCAACTATTACCTACAGCAACACCGGGCTGAGTGGTTCGTTCGCAACCGAAAATTTCGACACTAATGCGGGGCAAGATACCGTCGCCGGCACCCAGTTTACAGGAATCACTTTCGGGGTGGGTAACGCTGTCATCAATGGCTACAATGGCGCCTTCCCGAACATGACCAATAGCGTGATAGCTAATTTTTTTCATGGTTACGATATTCAGGATCCAACGTCATTTGGTTTTGATGCTGATTTAGTTGAGCTGGCGTTTGCATTTGTGAGTAATCCGCAGGCGACTACGTTTTCCGTTTTCCTCGATAGCGTTTTGATCGAATCTGTTGTTCTGAATACCGACTATTCAGGCAATTATGTCAATATCAGCGGCTATGCGTTCGATGAGGTTCATATTACCTCGGTTGGAAGTAATGATGCCTATATTATGGATAATATGCAGTACAAGGTGGCGAGAGTGGCTGATGTGCCAGAGCCTGCTGCTTTTGCTCTTTTGGGGATTGGGCTGGCTGGTTTGGCTTTTTCCAGACGAAAATCAGATAGCAAAGCCTAACGAGCGATCGTGTCATCCAATGTAAACAGAGAGCGGTGCCTAGGCACCGCTCTTTGTTTATGGCGTCCATTCTGTTTGTTATGCGTAGTAGCAATGCCTGCGCTTTCCGATTGTCCACGATTTCGTTTGTGGTTCCCGCATAAAGATTAATCCCGAGAAGATCATTTCTGAATAGCCATTTGTGGCGATCAGTGCGGGCCTATATTTTAAGTTTAATGAATCGCTTTCATTCGTGGTTTATTGTGAAACACAATATGAAATCGATTATTACTGGGGCAAACTGTCCGCTGATCCACTGGCAGAGCAGTGTGGCTGGTTGAAAGACAAATTTGGTTTATCGTGGCAAATTGTTCCAGCTGTGATGGAGCGAATAATACGGGAAAACGATCCAGCTAAAATGGCACGAGTAACCAAAGTGGTTCTTGCCATGAAGAAATTTCAAATTCAAGCCATTCAGCAAGCCTACGAAGGTAGGGAATAGCGTAAACTGTGCGGCCAACAAGTTGCATAAGCAAATAATGCAGGGAAGGCGTCTGGCTCCAAGCGGATATTTCGGTTGGTCTAAGCCCCTTTTTTCGCTTGTTGATTAAATAAACCCTAGGAGCTCTTTTGTGTTAATGCTGGATTTTAAGGACATTGGTTGGTGGTATTGGCTTGTAACGGCCTTTTTGCTCACGGCGGGCCTTGCCGGATATTCATGGGGATTTACGCTGGCCATCGGCCTCACGGTTGTACATTTGGCTCACTACATAATTCGAGAGCGCAGTATTACTGCCTTCTCGGTTCAGGTTCGTTTCTGGTATTTATTGCTCCTTGTTGCTTCGTATTTGGACCCACTACAGTTGCTTTTTTGGGTGCCAACCATTGGCACCTGGGCGCGTGAGTTGTTTGGTTATTGCACAATGGCGCGCTGTGTATCGTTATTGCCTTGGAATCGAAGTGAAGCGTTTTCGTTGTCGTTGCTGAAGCGAGCCTTTCTCTCACGTCCTGTGCGTGGAAACATCATGCAGGGTCTATAGGCCGCTATGCCAGTTGGTCTGGATTTTTATAACGTCGGTTTAAAATGCGATGAGTTACACTGGCAATCTATGGGGCAAAGAAAGAAGTCGGTTTTGTTGGGATGGGTTATGTTTGAATTGTTATGTAGATTTCCCTGTGAAATTGGCATTTTAACTCGACCGCTTCTTTCGCCATTAGATGAGAATCTAGCCCGATAATGTCGAGGTTTCGGTGAGGAGTTTGACGATCCGGGTGTGAATGCCAAAATTTTTTCCTTGTTCTTTGCTTTTCGCACAGTCTTAATAGTTGAGTCAATATCGAGCTGACTTTGTAGACAGTGTTTCATTTCTTTATTGGGGGGAATAGAGTGAAACTTGTATTTCTATTGCTTGGCAATGTTCTTCAGATTTTGTTGGCAAATTGGGAGTATTCAACTGCATCTAAATTCTCATTGTTTTCTTGGTAACCCATTGGGTAGTGGTCTCGAATGGCGCCTTTGACCAAGATTGCAATGCGTGTATCCCAATCATCTTCAAATAGTCTCAATGTTTGAGTTACGGAAGACGTATCTCCGATGTTTTTTCGTAATTTATTTACAAGACCCGATATTGCCAAAAATCTTCGTTCATCTGTTGTTTTGAATGCGATCTCGGTAAGTGCAGAGATGGATGATTCGGTTGTCAAAGTAGAAAGTTTATTGATTGCATCAATCTGTGATTTTCTATTTGATTCATTAAGTGCAATTTTGCGTAGATTCGTAGATTCACTGTCTGTTTTTGTTTTATGTTTTTCCATCATTTCATTGTGATTATATATTTCATTTTCAGTTGTTGTTTTTATTTCTGATTCATATATGTAGAGTGATTTTTCGCTATTGTAGTTAGAGGATGTTTGGCTTTTTATTTTTTTGTTTTCAAATTCATTATTTATATATATTGGATATTCTTCCTCAATGATAGTGTTAGCGTCGTCTTCATTTGTCGCTATTTTGGTGTGAGATTCTTTGATTTTGTTGGACCATTGTTCAATTCTTGTTCTCCAGTCAGATGCATTGCTTTCTTGGTGTGATATTCCTTGTTTTTCTTCTTGATGATAATGATTGGCGTCATCGTTGATATATGCATATGTTGTGTAGGTGGCAATGGCGGTTAGACATATCGCTATTGATGCCGGTTTGAACGAGCTTTTCAAATTATTTTTAGTTGTCATGGATATCAACCTTTCTGCAAAGAAGCCCGCCGATTCTAGGCGGGCTACCATTTGTATATTCATGACAACTAAAAATAATTTGAAAAGCT
>JAOUHV010000052.1 GCA_029884425.1 Gammaproteobacteria bacterium | reverse complement strand
CCCATACTAAAAACTGCACGCGGAAGAGCCCTGTTCACCGTAAGCTGGTTTCTCATGGGAACCCGACCACATACCGACCTAGATCAACTGCGTTGTCACATCACGGAGGTGCGTCATGCTCATGCTTGATTTCAGGGATTTTGCCTGGTGGTATTGGCTGGTATCAACCATCAGCCTGTGGTTTACCCTCACAACCACACCAGAGGCCTACAGCCTAACCATCGCCATTGGTGGATTACAGTTACTGCATTTTGCACTGCGTGAACAAAGCTTGCGCTCCTTTCCCGTGCAAATTCGTCTGGGCTATTTGTCCGTATTGCTGATTGCGATGCCCGATGGATTTCAGTGGGTACTGTGGATTCCAGCAGTAGGCACTTTGATTCGCGTACTGATTGGCTACTGCATCATGGCTCGAATATTAATGTTGATGCCTTTTAATCGTCAAAATCCACTGTCATTGCGTTTTGTCAAAGACGCATTTTTAACCCAGCCAGTGCGCGGCAACATCTTGCACGGACTGGCACTGACACAAACCCGGTAATCCGAAATTTGAACATTCTGATTGATTTACAAACAAACTCAACAAACAACTAGCAACAGGAGAACCTCATGAATACGACTACCGCGTCAAAAGCATCATCCATCACAATCCCAGACTTCAACCTGATCAAGCAACGTCAACAAGCAACGTGGTCGTCTGGAAACTACGCCAATGTTGGCAGCAGATTACAAATCGTTGGAGAATTACTTGCTGAAGCAACAGACATCCGCGCTGGCGAAAAAATCATTGACGTTGCCGCCGGAAATGGCAATGCCACTCTCGCTGCCGCACGCCGTTTTGCGCAGGTAACATCGACAGACTATGTTTCGTCATTGCTTGAGAAAGGAGCCAAGCGAGCCAGCGCAAATGAATTTGATGTTCAATTTAAAGTTGCCGACGCCGAAAATCTGCCATTTGAGAACAGCGAATTTGATGTTGCACTTTCCACCTTTGGTGTAATGTTCACACCACAGCAGGATAAGGCGGCCAACGAATTACTGCGCGTCATTGGCAGCGGCGGCCGCATCGGCCTAGCAAACTGGACTCCCGAAGGATTTCTCGGAGATTTATTCCGCATCATTGGACGATACGCACCACC
Source organism: Gammaproteobacteria bacterium (assembly GCA_029884425.1). Lineage (NCBI taxonomy): Bacteria > Pseudomonadati > Pseudomonadota > Gammaproteobacteria > Gammaproteobacteria bacterium. The sequence continues at coordinate 19,514 of JAOUHV010000052.1, read as the reverse complement.
GCCCGCTGGCGTACAATCCCCCATGCTATGGGGTAGTGAACCGCGAATCGTAGAGCTTTTTGGCGCATCTGCGTCAAACATTCAATGCATTCGTCGCCATTACAACTTTCGTTTTCTTTCTGCAACACATTGGATCGATGTTTTCCGCAATTATTACGGACCAATCCACAAAACATTTGGTTCCCTTGACGCCAGCAAGCAAGAGCTACTGACCAACGATTTGACCGCACTGCTTGAAAAACACAATATCGGTGGTAGCGGCTCGTTGGTTGTTCCAAGCGAGTACCTGGAAGTGGTGATCACCAAAAAGTAGTTTTGTGGCATGCCTTATTTTTTCCCGGCACGAACTCTGCAGCATTTATATCGCAGCAGCAGTAAAGTGTTCTCGCGAGAGAACCCGACACCACTGAACCTCCTCCTCCCAGTGGTTCAGTGATCTCGGAGCAGTAAAGGCATTGCCCTCCCAAGCAACTTTACGCCAGCCCTTCGGGCTGGCGTCTTTTTATCCGCAATATTGTCTCCCATTTCCAAAACACGATAGACTGACCCAAAGACGTCATGGAGAGCCTTATGTCACGGAAAATCACCTTGTTGCTGGCCACACTGATCAGCCTGAGCGGCCACCACACGGCCTTTGCCGAAGAAGCCCCCAACCACAGTCTGGGGTTGAGTGCTGGCTGGGTTGGCGGCAGTGGTGTCAGCTACCGGCACTATATTGATGACAGCTTTGTGCAGACCAATGCCATCGCCACCATGAACAAGGATGAATACCGTGAGCACTTTGAATTAGCCATCAGCTATGGCCAATTCCTGAGTCATCACCAGTTCGACGATGCATTCGCCCCCATCGCCAGCAAATTTCTGCTAGGCATCCAGGCCGTGCATGATGCCCAGCCCAATGACACCAACAATGGCATGCAAACCAGTCGCGAAATTTACTCGGGCTTGGGACTTGGCCTGGACATTATCAATCCACGCAGACGCGGCATGGTGATTTCGCTGGATCTGTATTACGCCGCCAAGTGGATAGGTTTTAGCTCGCCGGAATTAACCCAACTGGAATTCCTGCCTAACGCCGCCATTCGTTACAACTTCTGAGGCGACCATGAAAAAGCTGCTTGTTCTGCTCGCCTCGCTGCAACTGATTGGCTGCGCGTCCATGTTTAACAATAAGGTTCAGCCGGTAATGGTGCAGACTGAAGATAGCGTCAAAATCCAGGCCCGCATTGATACCCCGGAGCGTAGTTACAACACCCGGGTACCCGCGATGATACTCTCTGAACCGTCCAGCTTTGACCAACTGGTCGTACAACTCACCGATCCCTGTTTTCCCAAAAATCGCTATGTAGCCAGAAAAACGGTAGACAGTAGTTACTTTGCCAATTTGCTCAATGGTCATGGTTTTTACATTGATTACCTGAACGGCAATATGTGGAACTATGACTCGCAACTGTATATTCCGCTGGGCAACCAGGATCGCCTCAACGACTGCACGAGCGACAGTCCAGAACAGCAAGTCAGTGATAACTCTGCCCCAATCGGCGTGAATACCGCAAAACTGCTCAACCATGCGCTGTATCTTGGTTTCGTTGTCAGCCAGGAGTCGTCCTCCATTGATGGCGGAAAACTTGGCTACCAGCGCCACCTCAACTCACGCATGTTTATCGATTTTCAGTCCGGTTCCACCAACAACGATCGCAGTTTTTGGGAGCCAGAAATCTTCGTCTCCAAACAAACGCTTGCGCTGTCCATTAACTATTACCCCTGGCAAACCACCACTCTCTACCTGGGGGCCGGCCTGGCGCAAGAAAAAATTCAGGCAGAGTATGATCCTGCCGACTGGCTCGCGCCGACAGAAACCATTTACCGCGAGCAGCACACGCCTGCGTTTATCAACATCGGTTGGCACAACGCCCGCAACAATCGCTTTTTCGTGAACGTCTACACCGCCATTGATCTGGAGGACTTTCAACTGAGCAGTTACAGCCGCAACCCGCGCGGCAGTAGTCGCTGGGATAACCTGCCCGCCGACAAAAAACGTGACGCATTGGCGCAGTTGGAACAAATCCGACGTTACACCCATGCCGGCTTTGACTTCGGCTTCCGCTTCTAGCGCTGGCCATGCCGGCGATTTCTCGCTAGACTATAACCAAGTACTTTGCTTGGTTATAGTATGAATCCGTTCTCCTCCCTGCGTCTGCAGCACAGCTACACCCAGTTGCCCGAGCATTTCTACGCCCGCCAGCCCATCAGCCCGCTGCGCGATGTGCGACTGGCCAGTTTTAACCCGCAGGCTGCAGCGCTGCTGGGACTGGCACCTGAGGTTGATGCCGACGAATTGATTGCCGGCTTCAATGGCCAGACCAGCCTGAATGCCGACGCGCCCATTGCCTGCCTGTATGCCGGCCACCAGTTTGGTCACTACGTGCAGCAACTGGGTGATGGCCGTGCGCTGCTGTTGGGCGAGCATCACCATCCCGAACACGGCGTCTGGGAACTGCAACTGAAGGGCGGCGGTGCCACCCCGTTTTCGCGCATGGGCGATGGCCGCGCCGTGCTGCGCTCCACTATTCGTGAATACCTGTGCAGCGAAGCCATGCATGGTCTGGGCATTCCCACCACCCGCGCACTGGCAATGTTCGACAGCGAAACCCCGGTGATTCGCGAACAGGTCGAACGCGGCGCACTGCTGGTCCGCATGGCGCCAAGCCACGTGCGGTTTGGCTCGTTTCAGGTGTTTTATTATCGCGATCAACATGACGATCTGAAATTGCTCGCCGACTACGTCATCGATCGCCACTATGCCGAACTGCGCGACGCCGCCAATCCCTATCTCGCGCTGCTGCAAACGGTGGTTGAACGCACCGCCAAACTCATCGCCCAATGGCAGGCGGTTGGTTTTGCTCACGGCGTGATGAACACCGACAACATGTCGATTTTGGGACTAACGCTGGACTATGGGCCGTTCGGATTTCTCGACGAATACGAGCCCGGTTTTATCTGCAATCATTCCGATCACACCGGACGCTATGCCTTCGATCAGCAACCCAACATCGGTGCCTGGAACTGCAGCGCACTGGCGCAAGCACTGTTGCCGTTGATGGAGCTGGACGATGCCAAAGCCGCACTCAGTCAGTTTGCTCCCAGTTTCGAAAACGCATATGCGCAACTAATGCTGCAAAAACTCGGGCTGCGCGAACGCAATCCACAAAACAGCGCACTGGTCGACGAACTGCTGAAAATCATGGCTGACAATCAACGCGACTACAGCGATTTTTTCCACCAACTGAGCACATTTGACAGCAGTGCACCGCAGCATGCCCTGCGCGATACTTTTTTAAATCGTGAACAGTTTGATGCCTGGGCCAAGAATTATCAGGCAGCACTGCAGCAGGAAAACAGCGTGGATGCCGAACGCGCCACACGCATGCGTCAGGTAAATCCCAAATTTGTGCTGCGCAATTATCTGGCGCAACAGGCGATTGAAAAAGCAGAAATGGGCGACTATTCACAAATCAACGAACTGTTGCAGGTGTTGCAGTCGCCGTTTGCCGAACACGAAGAATTTAATCAGTTTGCGCAATTGCCGCCGGACTGGGCGCGCAAAATTTCGGTGAGCTGTTCGTCATGAATGCGGAACTGGATACTGAAAGTATCCAGCGCCAACACTAATCCCGCTGCTGGATGCGCATCAGCACCTGCAAAAACGCCTGCACGCTGTCAATGCTGGCCGCTTCATCCATGGTGTGATAGCCGGTGGTAGGCACCTGCAGGGTGGTGCCATGCACCAGTCCCTTGGACGCCACCGTGATACGTCCCATCTCGGTACTGCCCAGCGACTGAGCTGCCTGTTTCTGGCGGACGGCCTCGGCATTTTTCGCCGCAATGTACTCGTCCTTAAAACTGTAGCGAACACCAATTTCTTCGCATAACCTCTGCAGTTTTTCCGTGGTCTGCAAATTAAACTCGGCGTTGGCGTCGCGCCGACGCAGCACCACCTGCTGCTTGTCGGCGGTGTCGATATCGGGATAGGGACTGGTATCGACCACGATCAACTGGTTGGTGGAGCCACCAAAACGGCGGAACCATTCCAGCAGATAGCGCCAGCTTTTACCGGCTTCTTCCTGGGCAGTAAAAAATGCCGTGCCCTGAAAACCCAGACTGAACAAATGCACCAGACAGGCCGCCGTCAACACGTTGTCCAACTGCCCCAGCAAACGACCATTATTCACCCGCAGGCGATCCGAAAACGCCACCGGCGTGCCTGCCACCAGATGTTCCAGCGCCTTGAGTTCAAAAATCAGGTTGTTGCGGAATTCACAAATGTAGGCGCGCCGAATCTCGCCCGCGCCGCGATAGGCCCCGGACCAGGGCTCATAGGCCATGACCGGCACGCCGGAAAACCGATCCGCCACCTTGTTCATCAATTCTTCCGAGACCGAATTGCCCAACAGATCGGAACGACTGCCGGCAACAAACGCGGCGTACTGGAATTCATTGGGGCCGGTGCAAATCAGCCCGTGGCGGTCGATGTGGGCAGAAAACATCGCCGAATGCGGGTCATTGCCCTGCGCTACCAGCAGGCCCTCATACCAGGTCACCCTGGCACCGCGCTCTTCCAGGGCCCGTTGCAGCACCCGAAAAAAGGAATGTTCCGCCCCCACCACGCAGGGGTGACGAATCAACTCTTTGAGCAAATCTATAAAACCATCGAACTGCATGCACTATTCCACCCTAGGACTGCGGCGAATTATGGGCCGAGAATGGCAGCAGGCAAAGTGTTTTTTGCAGGCAGGGAGTGCTCAGTGACGGTACAGCTTGTCCAGTTGCGCCTGGTTGTACACCAGTTGATACAGGTTGTGCAGCAGCATGTAATCCAGGCCGTTGTAATCGCCCAGCAGCCACGGTTTGGTGGTTTCATTATCTTCCGGCCACACCAGCCGAGATGTCGACGACCAGGCGCAGACGTTGTACTGATCACCATAGTTAAACGTCCCGTACTCCGGCGCAGCATTAAGCAAACCACCGTACACCGTCGGGTCAATGCGCAAATCCGTACCGTGCAATACCACAAACAGCAACGGCATTTGCTCATAGCGATAGCGGTTGCGCGACAGCACTTCGTGTTCTAGTTTCCACAGCGGCCCGCCAAAGCTGAACAACCCCACCGCGTAATTGGCTCTGGCAATGGTCGATAAAATTCGCTGGTTATAGTTGTCACTTTTGCCCAGCAGTGCCAGTCGAAACAAAGGCTGCGCCAAACGCGATGTCAGGTTGTGCATGTTCGGATAGGTTTCATCGCCTGCATCATGCGGAACCAGCAGAGCGTTCGCTGCCTCGGCAAATCCCCAACTGAAAACGTGTTGCGCATCCCATTCAGCGCCACGCAATACCGGTTTGCCAAACACCGGATTCTGAATTTGCCAGTTACTGTGATCGCGCATGTACGACACAATGCGAAACACGGTTTTTCTCACCCACCGCCGCATGTCCACCACTTCGCCATCAATGCCGCCTTTAAACGGCACCAGTTTTTCCACCAGCGCCAACCCCATCAACAAATGCCACACCTGATCCTGACTCATTTCTGTCGCGTAGTAACCGGGCAAATCGCCGGCAGGCTTGGTCAGGTCAGACAACACCGACGTTGCCAAATCGATGGGATTGCGATGCAGAAAATTCGCATCGATATCATCACGAATAAAAAAACCGTTGAAGTCACCTTCGTGTTCGCTACGGTCGGCGCGAAAATACGCTTCACCACGTCTATCCAGCCGGTCGATGACGCGCAGCGCCCACAACAGTTCACGCAGGCTCATCATCGCTGCCGCTTCATCACGCCCATTCAGCAATGCGTATTCAGTTGCCAGCATGCTGATGTATTGCGCCAGCATGATAGGCGCATCGCTCCACTGCAGCATGGAACCACGCCGAATACTGGCCGGCAGATTACTGCCTGGTTCATCTTTATCGCTGAGGAAAATAAACTCATTACGCAGCCGCTGACGGTAAAACCAATATTTTTCCAGATTGGCGGCATCATTGTTGACGGCATCAACTTCGACAATACATGCCTTTTGCGCGGGATGATCGCCAGCCCCCGCCGCGTGGGCAAGCATGGGGAAAACGCAGACAAAAAAAGGCAGCAGCAGTTTCAGCTTCATGATTATGAAAAAGCAATGCTGATGCCAGTGACCTCGCAAAAACAACAACCGTTAAGTGAAAAAATTACCCCACTGCGAGAGCCGCGTCATTTTATTGGTGTACATCGCCATATTGCTGACACCACTCAACGCTATCCCAAAACCACACTGCCTACCCGAAATAAATGTTTACAAAACAACGATCACAATGACTCATGTCGACCAACAAAAATGACGACTAACTAATCATCCGCCTGGAATCATACGATGAGCCAACCTAGCCCCATTCTCCCAGCCAAATCTCAGGGATTTACCTTGATTGAAATGGCCATGGTGCTGGTCATTGTCGGCATTCTGCTGTCCATGACATTACCCATAGTGCGTGGCATGGTTCAAAACAGTAAGCACAATGCCGAACGAAATATTCTCGAAGAAACCCGTTCCGCCCTGATCGGCTATGCCTTTATTCACGGAGGCTTTCCTGATCCATTGGCCAATGATGTTGTGCCGGCAGGCCAACTGGGCGTGCGCGCCACCGGGCCTTACGCCAAACCATTTCTCTACGACGTCAACAGCAATCTGCTAGCCAGCACAACGGGCGGTGACATTGGCACTTTCTGCGCCGCAGTACATGCAGAACAAACCGCAAGTGCCGAGCCCATGACATGGCATGGCACTGACTTTAGTAATCCAGTGAACAGCTCTCCCCAAGCATTTGTATTGGTTTCGCAAGGCGCCAACTACCGCACTGATCGTGAGAATAAACCGCTTGGCGATGGTACTTTGACCGATCGTATCTATGAAAATTCTGCCACCGCAGAGGCCAATAATTACGATGATGCCGTAGCTAGCTACTCACTTGTTCAGTTAAAAAACGATTGCCTGAAGATAGCTGCGCCGCCCGTAGTCACCACCACATGCGCAGCAGTAGGCGATGCACGCTGCGCCGAGTTTACCAACAAAACTGGACAGAATGTTTATTACGCCGTAGGCAAGGACTGGAATGCCACCCTAGGACGCTGCGAGCTGCTGGCCGATGACGGTTACGTTGATCTGGGTATGTGGGACAAGGACCAGAAACTGTTTGTAGTTACTGCTCTCGAAAAGGACAATAAATCGGGTAACTGGAAATGTGACGACAAAATGGTGATTGTAGAAAAACGATTAAAAGACATCGACAGTAGCGCTGACCCTGACCTGATGGCAACCGCAGTTTGCCAGTCCATAGTCAAGGACAGTTGCGCCCTCTACTAACAACTTTCATGACAGAAAAACACACAAAAGGATTTACCCTCATCGAGTTGGCAGTCGTGTTGCTGATCATCGGCTTTCTGATCAACCTGATACTGCCCATGGCACGCAATCTGATGAACATGGGCAAACAGTCCGGCGAAAAATTGCTGGTACAACAGGCCAAGGTTTCACTGATGAATTACGCCAAACGCTTTGGTGGATTTCCCGAACCACTTCCTGGCAACAAATTCCCTGCACAACTGCTTGGCTATGATGCCACCTCGGTGTTTGGTGGCAGCCTCTTCTACGATATCAACAGTGCGTACACAATAACCACTACGGGTGGTAATTTTGAAAACCTATGCAAGGCACCTATCACCGACTCACCAGCCGGTCTGCCCGGCGTATGGAGTGACAACAGCTACAGCAATCCATCGTTAAGCGGCCCGGCGATATTTGTCGTTTTTTCTGCCGGAGCCGATCGTGTAGCCAGTGGACAAAATACCCCCGTGGGCACCGCAGGTGACCGGCGCTATGAAAACAGCGCCAAGACGCAGGACACACAATACGACGATATCGTAGAGAATTACTCTCCCAGCAACTTGTGTCAGCTATGCATGCAAACCGGATTCGCTTGTCACGCCCCGGTGCCTTGATATTTTTTTTGGATGAAATTGGCAGCGCTGGAAAGCCTATTTCAGGCTTTCCAGATGTTGCTCGATTCTACGCAGTTGGGAACTATAGGCACGTTTGCCACTCGCCTGGAAAAGAAATTCACTGTATGAAAGCCGGGCATCATTAATTCGCCCCAACGCCTCATACGAAAATGCCAGGTTCAAATGCGCTTCGGGAATCGAGTAGTCGATGGTCAATGCTTCCTTGAACGCGTCCACAGAGGCAGCGAAATTTCCTTTTTCCTGGGCAACGATTCCCTGCTGAATCCGGATAAAAGGCGAACTGGAATTGAGCTTCGCTGCCTGTGCAAAATATTGTTCTGCTGTATCCAGGTCTCTCAGTCCCAATCTGGCAGAGCCTGCCCAGAACCATCCTTCCCAAAGGCGACTATCTCCATCAATCAGCGGCTTTAATGTCGTAGCTGCGCGTTGATACTCCCCTTGCTCCACCAACTTGCTACCACTCGCAACCAGATCATATTGCTGCTGTTCGCTCAGCGCGGTTGATGTTTCAGCCGAAACCGACACCGACAGATCAGCGATAGATTGCGTGCGGTATGCTTCCATTCGGTCTTTTACTTCTGCAACCGTGGTTTCAAACGGAACAATACCCAGTGACTGAAAAATGGAAGACTTTATTCGACGATTATCATTGGGCTTCACCACGGTATAAAAAGACGACTCGCCTCTGTACCGCCCAGGAATAACGAATACATCATCATGCAATGCTTCCATCTTTTTGGCAGTTCGGGAAGCGTGTGATGAAAAAGTGCTGGTCATAACGATGTAAACGGTTTCAGCATTGTCGAGCGACTTGAATTCACCAACCCACACAGGGATCGCTGCTGCCACACCACGCTCTGCATGAACCACACTACCACGATTCAATCCTTGCGCAGGCTTATCCAGCGAACGAGAGTCCGTTGCCACATTGCTGCTGGCTACAGGCAGAGGTACGGCTTCTTCAATTCCTGTTACTTGCGTGGATGCAGCACTAGCGACCACCACCTTATCAGCATTACTACCTTGCTTGCTTGATGAAATCTCCGCAGGGGAAATTCCTACCTGGATAACGCTTTTGATCGGTGTATCACTCTCGGAACGTGTTGATCTTTGTGGTGCCAGACCTGACGTTGCAGGTTCCTCAATTAAACGCTGTTGAGGCATGGCCACCGAAGATAGCGCGCTGGTGCTCACATATTGATCGGCGTAATAATACACACCGCCATTTATCACAATCACCGCGCCGGCCAACGTAATATAAAAACCCTTGCTGAGTCTGAATTTGCGTTTTTTTGCCACAGGTGCGTACGGGAACGGCGAAACAACCGCACTCGGAGACTTTGCCGTGCTGACTTTTTTAAGCACTGGGGATTGAGCCACCGCCGAATCGTCCGGGAGGTCTTCAAGACGCTCCATGATTGGTTCGGCATCCTGATTTTCAACTTCTTTAAGTGCTTTATGAATAATGCTCATGGGTTCAATCCAGAACAGTCACTTCTTTTATTGATCGATACATGGAAAACAAATCCACGCATTCCTTTTTCATCACATAGGCATCAAGTATGGCTCTCTCACAAACCTGGTTCAGCCGCCGTGGAACTCCTTTGCATGCGATGTGCGCTGCGCGTTTGGCATGATTTGACATGCTCAGACTGCCAAACACACTAGCCTTGGCAATTCGATGATCGATATACCTGGCGCTCTGAGCCATGCTGAATGGTTTAAGTTCATGATGGACTGCAATGCGTTGCAGCAATGGTCTTAGCTCTCTGCTTTTGAGCATGGCTACCATTTCCGGCTGCCCCGACAAAATAACGCTGATCAGTTTTTTCTTTTCCGTTTCCAGATTGGTAAGCAGCCTAATTACCTGCATAACCTCGGGTGACAATTGATGCGCCTCATCAATGATGATCACTGTCTTTCCCCCATCCCTGGCCAGATCAACAACAAATGAATAAATATCTCGATAGAGATCAACAATACTTGTCGCGGAAAACTGTTTCCCGGTCAGATCAAAATAGATCTCCCTCAGCAAGCTGAATGCATCCTGCATGGGATTGAATATATAGGCTGACTTTACACTGTCATCAAAACTTTCCAGCATGGTCCGGCATATCAGCGTCTTCCCCAACCCAACTTCGCCACTCAGCGAACAGATACCGCCACTTTCCACCGTGTATCTGAGACCGGACAGCGCTTGCAGATGAGACTCGCTTTCAAAGAAATAACTGGTGTCAGGCGTGATACTGAAGGGCGTATCCCGCAATCCCATCTGATTAAAGCAAGCACTCAACTGTGTCATAATCTAGCCTACAATCCTTGGCATCAGGAATATCACCAGTTCTTTTCTGACCTTGGTATGGTAGGTTCCACGGAAGAAATATCCTAACAACGGGATGCGACCCAAAAATGGCACAGACCTTTCCGTAGTCACATTTTCATCCTGAATCAAGCCGCCGAGAATAATCATTTCGTTGTGCTTGGCTCTAACCAGGGTGGAGCTTTGTTTGATATCCAGTACTGGCGCAATACTTCCCTGCGATGAAACCACCGTATCGGTAACACGGGTGATAACAGGTGAGACATCCATTAACACCCAATTGTCATTGGATATCTGGGGTGTCAACGACAATACCACCCCTTCAGTCACGGTAGTTGGTATCTCAGTAATAATGATTTCGATATTTCCAGCAGCACCTTGCTGGCGAGTCACTTCCTGCGAAAAGAATGTCCGGTCTGTTCCCACTTTGATCAGTGCCGTCTGGTTATTCATGGTGCGAATTCTGGGCTGTGAAACCACTTTTATTTCGCCCTGCTCGCTCAGAGCGCTGATGATCGCTTTGAAATTCGGATCGGTATACGTCAACCCCGCAGTCGCAGAACGAAGGTTCATCCCACCATTGGCCTGGGTTACGATATTGGTCAGCGCACCGGTTATCTTTTTGGCACTTAACTCTGTCCAGTCTATTCCCATGCTCTGATCATCACGCAGTGAAACTTCGATAATTCTCGTTTCAATTTCCACCTGTTTGTGGAGACCGTTTTTTATATGCTTGATGTAGGATTCAATATTTCTTGTTCGCGCGTACTCATCAGTGATCTGGATAGTCCCAGACAAACGATTAATCGCAACCCTTCCATTTGCCGACAACATCGACCTCAACTGGGTATCTAGTTCGTCCCAGAACGCTACATTATTCTGCTGGGTAAGCTGGGTTGCTGTCGTTCCGCCACCAGAACCACCCGTGGATGAAATTGAGCTACTGCTTGATCCCTGCCCATTTCTAGTCAGGCGGAGATAATCCAGATCAAACGTGACCGTTTTGAATTTTTTGACCTGGATAAGGTTATCGCTCCACTCCCAGTAATATCCGAGCGACCCTAAAATCAAGTCCATGGCTTCATCAAGCGGAACATCATTAAAGCTAACATCAACATTACCAACCACATCTGGTTCAGCATAAATATTCATATTGTAGGTGGCGGCCAACAGCGAAAGCGTTTCCCTAACGGACAACGCCTTAACCTTTAGACTGTACTTCTGCTGGGAAAGACGATCAGGTACTACATTTCGCATTGCCACAAGCGGCATGCGGATGTCGTTAGCAACCGCCGGCAATGATTTCGGATCTTCTTTAGACTTCTGATCAAACAAGCTTTCGATCAATGGATCTGGGTTTTTCGGTTTCATTTCCTCAACTGAATGCTTTTTCTCCTGTCCCGCACATCCAGATAAGGATGTCAGCAGCAGAAGCACCAACACCGCATGCAATCGATATCGATTGACTCCATGATATACCATTGCCACGTCCATCAATTTAACTCCAGATACTGGGATCCATTTGGCCCTGTTAGCTCTACTCTCGCCGGATGTATGGATCTGATGCGATATTCTCCCAACCTGTCTCCGACTTTATGTAAAGCGCCATTTATATGAGCCAGTCTATTTTGTCCATCAATCAAAATGGCATTAACCATATAGATATTGGCCACTTCACCCTTTCCCTTTTCCTCGATTCCATCGGTGTTTTTTGCCAACGAATTCCGCTCTTCAACATACCATGGAAGAAAAGCCTGCATCTTTATCGACATCTGAGGCAGTTGATTCTGTACCAACTGAGTCATAGGCAACCTGATTTCCTTAACCACCATCGGTTCTTCTTTTTCAATACCCATAGTGTGATCAATGAAGAAATAGAGTAAACCCAGCGGAAACATCGCAGCCATAATGTATGGGAAATATATTTTTGCATTGTTCATTTCACATCTCCGGAAAACACATGGCGTCGACCATCAATAGTCAACAGCAGACCCGTATTCTCCTGATCGTTCATAACAACTTCACTGATGCTAAGTTTATTGAGATGAAAGAATTCGTCTTTTTTGTACAAAGAAAAAAGAAACTTATCCATATTCATCACCTGAGCACCCGACAATGTCGCCGAAAAACTCACTGTCTCATAGTTTATTTTTTCAGCAGATAGGGACTCGAATCCACTTTCCATTCCTTGGTAATAATCAAGTCCAGACTGGAATTCTCGTATTGATCTGTCATTTATTCTCAATATTCCTGAGTTTTCTTCATCATTTTCAATCAGCTTATTGGTATAGACATACGAAACCAGACCAATAGAAAGAAGAACTGCCGATAATAATGAGCACACATATACCGGCTTGATAAATTTAGCTCTGACTTCTGACACACTTAAGCCCTCATATTCGTCATTAACTCATACAGCGGACCAAGCAAGGCAATTGCAAAGAATGCAAACATTACCGCCACAATCGCCATAATTAACGGCTCAATCAGTTTGCTGATGCTGTCCACCAGCAGATGCACTCGTTCAAAATAAATATTGGCAAGCCTGGTCAACTGTTTGTCCAATGATCCAGTCTGCTCCCCTATACCCATCATTCGATTAACCAGCGTATCGAAAGTATCATTTGCCCCAAACGCATCCAGCAGTGATTCGCCTGACTTCAGCGAATCTGCTATATCTGACACTCTCGATTGGAAGTAGCTGTTGCTCAGCGATTTATTGATGGTAATTAATGCGGTAGTAATAGGAATACCGGCACTGTACATCAGCGCCATGTACTGAAAATAAAAAGCGAGCTGAGATCCTCGGACAATCTGACCGAAGATCGGCATTTTCCACAGAAATCTATCCGTTAAATATCTGAATTTTGGCAGCCGCCTGGCAAGCGTAAAACAAGACGGTATTGAAACAATTACCAGAACGCAGTACAGCCAGTATGCCGCCATAAACTCTGATATGTTAATCAGGAGCACTGTCGCCGTCGGAAGTTCAACACCCATCGTGTAAAACAGATCAACGATCTTGGGGACAACAAAGGCAGTCCAGAATATAAACCCGCCCAACATTGCAACAAGCGTAAATGCTGGGTATATCATCGCCCTCTTCGTCGTCGACTTTATTGATTCAACCCGTTCTATATGCTCGGCAGCATCCTTCAATGTCCCCTCTAACGATCCACTTTCCTCACCAATACTGGCCAGCGTAGAAATGGCGCTTGGAATCACGCCTGTTTTTTCCATTGCCTGGGAAATCATGAAGCCATCCAAAAGATATCCTTGCAAATCCAGCATGGCTTTTTTGAAGGCGGGGCGTTTGGATGCTGCGGCAAGATCTCCCAGTGCAGACTGCACATCCAGACCACTACCAACATACATGGAAAGATAGTTGCACAGCTCTATCAATTCTTCAGCCGTCAACTTGGGTCTGGCCAAGTCTATGAGAGGAGTAATGATGTCAGGAATTTTAAAATAGGACACTGGATCAATATGGCGATTGGCCAAATCTTCAAGAAAGACATCCTCATTCACAAAGAATTCAGTGTGCCTCTTGTTTCGGCCATCATCATCAAGTGTGGTATAAAAAAAGTAGGACATAGGCTACGCCGCATCCTTGGCATTTCCCTTGTCGACGTCCCTATCCTGCTTTTCCTCCTTGACGACACGATTTACCTCATCCAGATCAGTAATACCTTTCAAAGCCATTTCAATGGCTGCCTCGCGAAGCGTAATCATCCCTGCCGTTTGTGCAATTCTTCTGATTTCTATGGGCGAGGCATCATCGTCAATCGCATCTTTGATTAGATCATCAATTTCAATTACCTCACAGACCGCAGCACGCCCCAGGTAACCTGTCCCCCTGCAGTGATCACAACCTTTATGCACGAATACGGATCGCCCCACGATCCTTTCTGGCACATCAATATCTCCCAGCTTGTATACATGTGCTTCCTTACAATGGGGACAGAGTCGACGAACCAGTCGCTGAGCAATCACACAGCTCAAAGTAGATGCCAGCATAAAATTACCAACACCCAAATCCCGTAAGCGTGCAATCGCACCTGCCGCATCGTTGGTGTGCAGAGTGGAGAGCACCAGGTGCCCTGTTTGCGCAGCCCTGACACCCAGCGTAGCAGTTTCTTCGTCACGAATTTCACCCACCAAAATAACGTCCGGGTCCTGACGTAAAAAACTTTTAATCGCTGACGCGAAAGTAATGCCAGCTTTTACGTTAACCGGAACCTGACGTATCAGCGGCATTTGAAACTCAACCGGATCTTCAACAGTCATTACGTTATTTTCCATGGCATTAACCTTGCGCAGCAGACCATACAGACTGGTTGACTTTCCTGAGCCAGTTGGCCCCGTACAAAGAATCATCCCATACGGAGATTTAACCGCCCGGGATATCACCTCAAGCTGCGCCGGAAGATACCCAAGCTCCTCCAGTGAACGAATTTCATCACCCGAAGCAAGAATACGGATTACCAGATTTTCGCCTTTAGAGGTTGGTATACAGGAAACACGCATGTCATATTTTTGCTGCAGGAATTCAAACGTCATACGTCCATCCTGTGGACGTTTCATTTCAGCAATATCCATTTGCGATTCAACCTTAAAGGTCGAAATAAGACGCTGATGCATGTTTGGTGGCAATGAATATTTCAGATGAAGAACACCATCAATTCGATAGGAAACTAGCGTTGCGAATGCGGCCGATGTCAGATGTAGATCTGATGCCCCAGTCTCTACTGCGGTACTCACCAGCAATTCCATCACCTTTTCTGCCTGAAATGGTTTTCCTGCCAATACATCCGTAACGACCTTTTGCATTTCTTGCTCAATCGGATGCTCAGCCAGGTAGTAAATTTGCTCTATCATCCTGATCAATTTTGCGCGTGGCGCAGTAAACAGATCAAAACTCATGGCGGTATAGCGCGATATTTTTTCCAATCCATTTTCATCAAATGGATCGGCCACAGCCAACTGAAGTCGATTCGCCTTGATAGAAACTGGCAAAATTTCGTGTTTGCTCGAAAAATTATATGGTAGTTGACTCAGCGCCAGAGGATCGGGTGCCACCCCATCCAGTGATTCGAATCCTATCTTTGCCTGCTTGGCGAGTATTCTTGCTATTTCACCATCAGTTACAAAGTTTAATTTCAAAAGGGTATCACCTAACCTTTCCTTGGTTGCCTTTTGCACACGCAGGGCATACTGAATCATTCCTTCAGTAATGACTCCTTCTTCTTTTAGCATGTCCCCTATTTTTTTTGCCATGAGTGCTATCCCTTGAGAAAATCTTTGGCATCAACCTCAAGTACAGCGGTAAATATCGCCTTACCGACAGCTCCTTCCTCGCCTGGTTCAAAGCTCATTATTGGCGACTCAAATTTCCCTTTGGCCCCCAGCCTTGTCACCATGTTCACAAACTGATCATGAGATCGCTCATAGGTAGACTCGATACGTGCAGAAACCGCCACCAGATATTTTCCTGGCTCATACTCTGGGGCGGATGATCGCCCTCCGGCTTTAATCGTTTTCCGCTCTACCTTCAAACTGGTCAGAACCACATTTTTTGGCGTATTGCTACTTATCCAGCCAATCAACACATCCAGCCTGATCTCTTGCTCTCTACCTTTGTACTCATCCAAATGGGAAGCCAGATTTTTTATTTGCTTATCACCAGGGTATTCCAGCACAAGTTGGTTATACTTTGTTCTTTGCGATTCAATCGTCGATTGGTATACAGCCATCGCTTCCTTGTGCTGAACATATTGCATTCCCGATACTGCGAACAGAACCAATGATACGGCGACCGATGCCACCAACGCGGGGATAGCCATTTTGTATGAAACAACCTGATGATGGTAATCCTCAGGCATGAAATCGTATTGCGGATATACGAAAGCCAACCCCGCCAGCTCTGGCTTTTCTATAACCACCCGGGAATCAATCCCTGCTGAAAATCGAAATTGACCAATAATTTTTTCGTATAATTTTTCGCCGTTTCTCAAGTCATTTAAGAACGCGATAGTGTCATCCGAATTGGATGCCTGATTGGACACCCAATCTATCACCTTGCCTAAACATATGGTTTCTACCGCCTCCATGCCATAAACCACCTTGGCCGTATTGACAATATTTTCCCTCAACGCATTTATATCAATCAGATTTTGCTTTTCATCGTCTCCCATTCCAGACAACAGGCCCTGTTCCTCAAGAGCTTTGCTTTTCTTCTGTAATACATTCCCGTCCTTCACCAAAAGCGCCACCAGCTTTTCGCCATCGGACCACAATGCAACCAAAGGGACTTCGGAAACCTCTCTCAGCAATGAACCGATCGCAGTTTCATACATGGCCAATCTGGAGTAAGGTTTTTCTTGTATATCCAACTCACGGATAACATCATCCAAATCCTGTTTTGCCACTGCTGCTATGGCTACCTTGGCATCCTTCTTTCCCTGATCAACCATCCTGATTTTCAGCTCGAACTTCTCATCATATATCTGCTCTGATTCGATATATTTTTTTGCTCTCTGTTTAGCAGCAGCACCATTTTTAGCCACCAGAGACACCTGTTCCAAATGGCTTCCTTTTGCAAAGAAGCCAAAACGAACCGTTTCACCAAACGTCAACGACATCTCTTTTCTGGACTGTCTTCCATGTTTTAAGATTTTCCCTGCTCTGACATGAAGATACTCGAGCACAGTTTTATCCCCGTTGTATATTTCATCAACGGGAAGTATCGTTAGCAGGTTTTTCTTCCAAAATTGATTCCATTGCATGAGACTTTCCTCAATTTCAAATAGAGACAATCCCTGTCTCAACATCTGCATTCATTAAGGAAGGGTACGATCGTAAAAATAAACCAGCGCTACGGGAGTACTATCAGCAGTGGACAACGGCCATGTTCCACCATTGATACCACTATCCAATTGATCCCAGCGACGAACTCGCCCTGACTTTCCATTCTCTGCACCATCAGTAGCCACATCTATCATCTTTGCCATCCACGACGGAATGCCGTAAGCCACAATTGCATTTGCTGTAGCCCCGGTTGCAGTGTCCCTGGTATAGCCAATGTTGTATGCTCCATCAAGCACATGCTTTCCTAGAGAAGCATTAGTCGTTGATCTTGGCGCCACACCCGCTGCGCGCAGATCGGCAAATGCGGTGTCCTGATTTTCGACAGGCGATGTCGCTTCACAAGATATTGCCGATGGATCTGTTGCTACTGCATTCAGGGCAGTGGCAACACTGTTATTTGGCAATGTAAATCCTACATTCCCATCCAGATTACAATCTCCGGGCCAGCGACCTTTTCGATCGTAATAATTCAGCATCATGGTCTCCATGGAGTGGATATCACTTTGCACTTTCTTCACTTTAGAACTATTAATCAGTTCTTGACCTTTCAGAACAGCCCCAAGGATGATCCCGATAATCACCAAAACAACCGCCAGTTCTATCAGTGTAAATCCAGACTGGTTTGATTTACGTTCATTGCCCATATTGAAAATTCCCTGTATTTAAGTAATCACGCATTACTTATCGACACACTAACAACTATAATTTCCTGAATAATACAAACGTAAAGTCAAACATTTACATTTATCAAACAATCTCATATTTCTCTATTATCTGATCTCGACAGCGCCTCATCCTTGGTTACTACACCTTGCTTAACCAGATTAACCATGCTCTGCTCCAGCGTTTGCATCCCATGTTGATGACCAACTTGCATTGCAGAATTTATTTGGGGTATTTTGTTTTCACGGATTAAATTTCTGATGGCCGGGTTTGAGATCAATATTTCATGCGCAGCTACGCGACCCCCTTCTTTTTTCTTCAGCAAAATCTGTGAAATAACCGCGCGCAGCGACTCTGCCAGCATGGTTCTAACCATGGCCTGCTCTGCAGCAGGAAACACGTCAATAATTCGATCTATGGTTTTTGCTGCAGAGCTGGTGTGCAAAGTGCCAAACACAAGATGGCCTGTTTCTGCTGCGGTCAACGCCAAGCCGATGGTTTCTGGATCTCGCATTTCTCCCACCAAAATGACATCCGGATCTTCGCGTAGCGCGCCACGAAGTGCATTGGCAAATGACTGAGTATCGCGATGAACCTCGCGTTGGTTAATTAATGATTTTTTACTTTTATATACAAACTCGATCGGGTCTTCGATGGTGAGAACATGTTCAGCTCTGGTTTCGTTGATGTAATCGATCATGGCGGCAAGCGTTGTCGACTTACCTGAACCTGTCGGCCCCGTTACCAACACCAATCCACGTGGAGTTTGTGCAATTCGCTTAAATATCTCTGGACAGCCCAACTGTTCCAGCGTGGCAATTTGGGAAGGGATAACCCGGATAACTGCACCAGCCCCCCTTGATTGCTGAAATAAGTTCACCCGAAAACGCGCTATTCCCGGCAATTCCGTAGAAAAATCACTTTCTTTCGTTAATTCATAATCAGCCTGCTGCTTCTCCGTCATCACTGAATATGCCATCGCCAGCACCTGTTCATGTGAAACGACATCCTCCATTGCTTCACGAACATCTCCATCAATGCGTAACATCGGCGGCATTCCCGCTGACAAATGCAGATCTGATGCGCGTCTTTCCACACTCAAAGTAAGCAAGTCTTCCAATCGCATTTTTTTCACCGTCCATTCTGCTGACCTCAGTCTTGTACGGCGGTTTTGTGTAGTCGATTTAGCTTGATCGTTTTACGGATTCTTTTTTTGCGGACAAAAAAAAACCGGCACATGGCCGGTTTTTTCTGTTTGATGCAGAATGTTACATGATGGATTTTAATGTACTACCCAACTCCGCTGGATTTTTGGTGGTTGCCACCCCTGCGGCATGCAATGCAGCGAATTTCTCGTCCGCTGTACCCTTGCCTCCGGCAATGATCGCACCGGCATGGCCCATGCGTTTGCCCTTGGGGGCCGTCACACCGGCAATGTAGGCCACCACGGGTTTGGTAACATTGGCCTTGATGTAGGCAGCCGCTTCTTCTTCAGCATTGCCGCCAATCTCGCCCACCATCACGATGGCCTCGGTCTTCGGGTCGTTCTGGAACAACTCCAGCGCATCGATGAACGTCGTGCCGGGAATGGGATCGCCACCAATACCGATA
>JAOUHV010000051.1 GCA_029884425.1 Gammaproteobacteria bacterium | reverse complement strand
GCCAACAGGGTCGCACCACCAAGCATCCACAGCTTGCCACCGAAACTGAGCAAGCGGCCCTGCACGCGACTGAACAAAGCCCGCGCTTCGTCGGTTCTTACTTCCTGTTTTTTCCAGCCAGTACCGTCGTCAGACACCCATAAACCCGGTGACGCCATCTCACTGAGACGCCACAACTTGCCGGCAAACGACACCACCGTCGAACCATCCATGGGCGGTAACAGCGCATTGGATTCAAACACTGCAGAATTGCGTTCGCCGTACGTCAGCTGCGCCCGTTCGCTCCAGTCCAGCTGCAAATTAAACAACTGCAAATTCTGCTCAGTCAGCAACGTCGAGTCCGCGTCCGCACAAGGTGGCGTTTGTGACGGCAGACAAACATCACCATAGCGCATCACCATCCCCAGCGGCTGGGCGCTGGCAATCACCGTATCGTTATCAAATTCAAACACCGTGTCATCGACGCCACTCCAGGCCATCGCCCTCACGTTGGCGGTCGGCGCAACATTGAGGTTGTAACTGGCCAGCAGATGCAATTGGCTTGCGGTAATTTTCGCCGTGCCTGCGGCCAGCACTTTGACTTCGCCGGTACTGGCATTCACCGTCGCCACCGCCCGGTTACTGCTCTGGTAGCTCACCACCTTATTGCCATAATTGGAATACGCCGGATTGATCACCGTCTCGCCAACGAATGCGTGCAAATCACCGCTACGCTCGAACACAATTTGCGGGTCTTTAGCCTCAACCCGCAACTGATAATGCGCCACTGCTTCGGCATACAGCGCATCGGCAGGTTTGACAGCAGTGATTTCACACACCCCTTCGCTGATCAGCGTCAGCACGCCACTGATCGGATCGACCTTGGCCACCGCTTCGTTGCTGCTGAAATAGGAAATTGAGCCATTGCCCGCACCGCCGCTGGCCAGGTTCGCCACCCCAGCCGTGCCCAAACGAATGGCCAGCGGCCCAGGATTATCAAACTGGATTTGTTGCGCCAGGCGCGTCACCTGCAGGCTGTAATACTGCTCGGCAGGGGCATACCAAAAATCCCCGGCCACATAGGCCGTCAGCACCGCATTGCCCACGCTGTTTAGTGTTACCAGTCCCCGATCGTCTACCTGAGCCACTGAGGGGTTATTGGTTTTGTAAACCACGGTCAACTTCGGCGGATCAATCACCGGATTGGCAAATGTCCCCTGGGAAATGACGACGGTGTGGTTGCCAGGGAACTCAAATTTCAAATCACGATTCTTCCGCGTCACCCACAGCGTATAGCTGGCACTGGCCTCGTCAAAACGGAAATCGGCGGCCTTGACGGCGGTAATCACCGCCCGTCCGACCCGGTGCAGGGTCAACTCACCGCTGACTGGGTTTACGCTGGCAATGCTGTCGTCACTGCTGGAATAGCGCACTTCGCCCACACCTTCGCCGCCCAGGGCCGGATTCACCACCCCGGTCGTTCCCCACGGATGAAGCAGCGGGCCGCGCTCATCAAAGTGAATTTGCTGCGGTTGCAATAGCAGTTCGTTGCTTTTGCTACCCAGACCACAGGCGCTCAACGCCACACAGGTAACAGCAATCAGCAGAAGTCTAACGTTGTTTAACAAAACAGGGGCCCAAGAAATTTTGACCTAGAATAGCAGCCGCTGCTTTACGCCAAGTTAAAAAGCCCCCCAAACCCCGGAAGGAATACCGCGTAAAACACCTAGGAAACGGCCTGCAGACTGTGCAAACGCGTCAATATCATACGGCATATTGGTTGACGCCGCATTATCCCGCGCCTTGGTGTAAAATAGCGCCTTTTCCGTAACCCGTGGCGTTTGACTGATGGAAATTGTTGTTAATGGCGAGTCCCGCACAATCCGGGACAATTACACTGTCGCCCATTTAATCAAGGACTTGGGCCTGACTGAAGGACGTTTGGCGGTCGAGGTCAACCTCGAGATCGTGCCCCGCAGCCAGCACCCGCAACACATGCTCAAAAGTGGCGACCGGGTGGAAATTGTCCACGCCATCGGCGGCGGCGCAGCCTGAGTCACCTGAATTGTTGAATTACCCTAGAGAGTAGAACCATGTCCCAAGTTTATGATGCGGCCAACGATCCCCTGATTATCGCCGGCAAAACCTATACCTCACGCCTGCTGGTCGGTTCCGGCAAGTACAAAGATATGGCCCAGACCGTCGCCGCCACCGACGCCAGCGGCGCGCAGATCATGACCGTGGCGGTACGCCGCACCAACATGGGCCACATGAAGGGCGAACCCAACATTCTGGAAGCCCTGCCGCCGGAACGCATCACCTACCTGCCCAATACCGCCATGTGCTACAACGCCCAGGATGCGATTCGCACCTGTCGTTTGGCGCGCGAGCTGCTGGGTGGCCATGATCTGGTGAAACTGGAAGTACTGGGCGACGAAAAAACCCTGTTCCCCGACATCCGCGAAACCTACAAGGCGGTAGAAGTGCTGGTGAACGATGGTTTCAAGATCATGGTTTACACCAATGACGACCCCATTGCCGCCAAGGTGCTGGAAGAAATGGGCTGCGTCGCCGTCATGCCGCTGGCGGCGCCTATTGGCTCCGGCCTGGGCATCCGCAATCCCTACAACATTCGCACCATCGTTGAAAATGCCAAGGTGCCCATCTTGGTGGATGCCGGCGTAGGCACCGCATCCGATGCTGCAGTGGCGATGGAGTTGGGCTGCGATGGCGTGTTGATGAACACCGCCATTGCCGGCGCACGCAATCCGGTGCTGATGGCCTCGGCGATGAAAAAAGCCATTGAAGCCGGCCGCGAAGCCTATCTGGCGGGCCGCGTGCCCAAAAAACAGTTTGCCTCGGCTTCTTCACCCATCGACGGACTGTTTTTCTAGTGGACGAGCAACAATCTAAATACTTTCGCACCGTCCGCAGTTTTGTGCGTCGCCAGGGACGGCTGACCGTCGGTCAGGAACGCGCACTGGAAGATCATTGGCCATTCTACGGTATTGAAGCGGGTGAGCACCCCCTGGATCTGGACGCGATTTTCGGCCGCAGTGCGCCCAAGCATATCGAGATCGGCATTGGTCGCGGCGAAGCGCTGCTGGCCATGGCCGAAGCCTGTCCCGAGATCGACTTCATCGGCATCGAGGTCCACCGTCCCGGCGTTGGCCACCTGCTGCTGAACGCGGCGGACAAAGGTCTGAAGAATATTCGCATCATCACCCATGACGCGGTGGAAATCTTCAAAAAGCAGATCGCCGACGGCTCGCTGGAAGGCGTTTACCTGTTTTTCCCCGACCCCTGGCACAAAAAAAAGCACAATAAACGCCGCATCCTGAACGCGGAGTTTGCGCAAATGGTAGCTGACAAGCTCAAGCCCGGCGGCCTGTTCCGCATGGCCACCGACTGGGAAGACTACGCGGTGCAAATGCTCGAGGTCATGAACGCCTGTCCCCGCTATCAAAATTGCGCGGCGGACAATGGCTACATGCCCCGCTTCGAACTGCGGCCACTGACCAAGTTTGAAAAACGCGGCCAGCGTCTGGGGCATGGCACCTGGGATTTGTGCTACGCCCGTCTCGACGACCAAAAGAGCTAAAGTCCGGTCGTAAATCACGGAATATTACTATTCGCCTTGCTTTTTACCCATTTGCCAACAAAGCTTAGTTGTTGGTCTGTACACAAATGAGTGGGAGAAAATGTATGAGCGATTGTTGCCTGTTGGTTGCCGATGAGGCGCGTGCGCGCATATTCGCCGTGCGCGGTGATAACGTTACTGGCTACTGCCTGATTGAAATGAACAGCCTGGCCAATCCTGAAGCCAGACTCGCCGATCGGGACTTGTGGAGCGAAACCCAGCCCGGCGGCACTGCATCATCCCGCAGTGGAAAACTACATAGCTACGACGACCATCGCGAGCGACAGCGCGCAGAGCACGAACGCGCGTTCGCCAAACGCGCCGCCAGCGTCGCCGTCCAGGCCTGCGCTGAAGAAAATGCCTACGAACTCCTGGTGGTCGCATCCAAACCCATGCTCGGCGTACTGCGCGAAGCCCTGGATGACTTATGCCCCTCGTTCCTGACTCGACAGGACGTTGCCAAGAATCTGACCAAACTCAGCTCGGCGGAGATTGTCGAGCATCTTCTGGCGGACGGCCTGATCGGCAAGCAGGCCGGGCGGCTGCCGGCCTGAGCCGCCCACACAGCCCTTCCCCACCCCACATAGGGGGAGGGCCGGCGCCAGCCTACAAGACTCCATTGAAATTCCCCCACTTTTCCTATAGCTTCTTGATAAATCAATAGCATCAGTAAACCCTCGCAGATTTTTCAGGGACCTTTTTAACTACAGGAGTATAGTCATGAGACAGATAGTTTTGTTGTTTGTCACGTTTTTGAGTTTTAGTGCTACTGCCTCCCCCCCTATCGCACCAACCGATCTCGTCAGATCTGGCGACAGCTATTTCAGCCTTACCCCATCCGTCACCCGCATGGATATTGACAGCGAAATTACCTACCTCTCATCGGGTACGGTGCTCCGCGTTTCCGGCAAAGGAGAAAGCCAAAGTACCGATCTAAACTATTCATACGGATTATCTAACGTTTCCACCGTTTCACTCCAAATAGAGCACGTTGCAAATAGCCAAACTGAATTTGATGCAAGTGCTAGTGGATACCAGGCAAAATTTAGAGGTGCAGAAAAAGGCCTGGGAGATGCGAAATTGTTGTACGTGACTCTACTGACTGATAGCAACAACCACAGGGTGGTTTTGGGCGCATCAGCCTCCTTCCCAGTGGGTGACGACGACCCCGGCCAACCTGAAATCATCGAAAACGGCACCAAAACTCAAGATCTAAAACAGGGCGGTGCAAGCACTGGCATGACTGACTACGCAGCAGGCGCTGCATGGTCGTACAAAACTTCAGACATCACTCCTTATTCACTCCTTAAATACACCATATCGGGGAGCAAAACAGAGAATGGCGAAAAAAAAGCACCAGGGGATGAGATCTTGCTAAATCTGGGGGCTGTTAAATACATAAATGACAAGTCTGATCTGAACCTCGCCTTTATGTATAACTACTCCTTCACAGGAAAAAGTGGCGACACAAAATCACTGCCGTACTCTGGTCTTGGTTTCTCCGCAACTTATTATTTACACGCCAGCAAAGATATCTCCATTGCTGGCACCGCAGGTTACGGTTTTTTCGACAACATAAAAGAAGAAGATAATGTTGCCGGCACAAAGGAAGTTTGGTCTTCATCTGGAACGACATTGGGATTGAGCATCATCTTCGCGATGTAATCTTATTTGGCTGGCCAAGAGTTACGGCCAGCCACTAAAATTCAATGCTCGCGCCAACGCTAAGGCTTTTTTGAACGTTGATATTGCGCAGCCCAATATCAGTCTCGGTATAAACTCCAGTTTCGTTTGATCGCTGCGTTTGTATTCCGTTTGCGACGGTCTTTTGATATCTCGCCTGCACAAATATTTCACTATTCTTCGAAAGGCTGCGAATAAATGCTGCTTTATATTGCCCTCCCCATCCTTCAGAACTGCCCGTAGCCGTTTTGTCACGCAAAAGATGATTGTCAAAATCGCTAATTATGACCTTTGGCGAATACGCCCCATAAAAAGATAGATGATATTTTTCAGATAAGTGTCTGGTAGTTTTAAACGCGACATAAAGCATTTTAGATTGATATTCATACTTGATCGTTTCTCCGGCTATGTAAATCGGCGAAGCGGTGGGTGTGGATGGATATTCCTCCAGTGTATTGCCCGCAGTGAAATCATATTTCTGCTGCAATGCTCCACCACCAAGTTCAATATTCCAATCTTCATAGCCAACAAAAGACACTTTCTTAAAAGCCTCCAGCGAGAAATCCCGACCATTCATCTGTAACTGACTTTCAGAATAAATATCCAGCGAATCTCGCATCGCATTTGGATCGGCAAGATAGTATTTAATCCCCCAATCGCTATCGATCATTTTGCCTGAATTTGACGAGACGGTTTCTACAACTGCGACCGTCAAAGTCCATCGATCATCCAGTGGCAGGAACAAGACAATATTTGCCACCTTCGTATTTATAGGAAAACGCAATTCACTGATCGGAAACCTGATCCTATAAGACTCACCGTTAGAGGGTGTTACACTTCCTCCAATCTGATAGGCCACCTCACCGTCACGCTGTCCGTATGCAGCTTCAACATCAAATGCCCGAGCTGTGTTTGAAAAAAAAATGAGAGAGCACAAACCAGTAAAAACTACCGAAGGCTTACCAATACGCATAAAAATCTCCCTGAACAAAATCAGACCTCCCTGTCGTTTTTGACAAGTGATCAGTGCTCTATTTCCAGCAGCCCCAGCAAACCTTCCAGGCCGGCGTGATTGATCACCGCGTCAGCCTGTTCCTGCACCTTGGGTTTGGCGTAGTACGCCACACCGATACCGGCAACCGACAGCATTTTTAGATCGTTGGCACCATCGCCAACGGCCAGCACCTGACTGCGGCTGATGCCCATTTGCAAGCAAAGCTCCTGTAAAAACTCTTCCTTGGCTTCCGCGCCGATGATTTTGCCCAACACCTTGCCGGTCAGTTTGCCGTCGACTTTTTCCAGCACGTTGGCACGACTGTAATCCAGCTTGAGTCGCTGCTTGAGCCGATCAGTGAAGAAAGTAAAGCCGCCGGACACCAGCGCAAATTTGATCTGCTGCCGCCTCAAGCCCGACAGCATCAGCTCGGCACCGGGATTGAGTTTCAGCCGATCGTCATAGACGGTTTGCAGCACGTCGGTGGACAAGCCCGCCAACAGCGCGACACGCCGGGTCAGTGAGCCCTCAAAGTCCAATTCGCCGCGCATCGCCGCTTCGGTGATCGCCGACACCTGGGGTTTGACGTTGGCAAAATCGGCGATTTCGTCGATGCACTCAATCGAAATCAAGGTGGAGTCCATGTCAGAAATAACCAGCTTCACCTGCGAGCCGTCAAAGCCACGAGGCAGTAGATTGATATCGAAAGGGTAGTGGGCGCGCAGTGCCTGCAACCGCGATTGACTGGGTGCATTGGCGAGATGCACCACTGCAAAGCCCCGCTTGAAGTCAATTCTGGCATCCAACTCTAGGGCCAGTTGCTGGCCTAGCTCGGCAGACAATCTTGGACCCTGCAAAATGATTTTGTACATGAAACCGCCCACAGCTCGTTGATCAGTGGGCGCTATTGTACCGTACCGAGGAAACAGAGAAATAAAAAACGGGCGAAAGGCCCGGTCGCGTGATCAGTGCGCCGGCTTTCGCAAGTTGTAATAACGGGTTTTGTCATCGGTGCTGTACACCAGGTCTGCGTGCTGAAAGTAATAGGTATCTTTCGGCCAGCCGACATTTGTCGCGGTTAATCCGCTGTTTTTGATGTACGTCACGCCTGCCTCGTCGGTAAACCGCTCATACAGACAGATGCGACCAAACCTGGTTTGTTCCTGTGCCATAGCTACCTCCAAAAATAACAATCTGACGGCAACAAGGACACAAAGCGCTTTGTGTTTCCTGACAGGTGAGGAAATCGTTTGGGGGGCTCCCTACACCTGCCAGGCAAAGTGTAGTGATCAAAGATTAAACAATCATTAATTGTAGGGTATTTGTCTTACCCCAGAGAAAGTAAGCGCCCGCTTCAGCGGTCTAGACTATTTCCCCGAGCCACCTGACTTATCATCAGCTGGAGCCGCCTGATCCAGCGGTGCCAGCGGACAGGGCGCTTTCTCGCGCTTGGATTTTTGCTGCTCCAGCACAAGACGTAGAAAAAGGGGGTATTTCTGCTTGATCGTTGGATTCATGGGACGCTCCTGACGAAACCACTCCCGTCTTAACAAGGCAAATTTGTCGCCAGACCAGGCCAAAACCCCAAATTTATTCTGCCAATGCGCGGCGCAGAGCGTCCTGAACCTCATCAACGGTGATCAAACGCATCACATCTTCGCCATGAGCACGCACACCCCAAGGCAAATCAGCCAGGGGCTTGCCGTATTCGGCCTGCACCGCCTGCGGGTACTTATTGACGGCACGATCCTGATCCAGATACGGCCCGGTTTGGTAGGGATTGGTTGCCGCATGCAGGCAAACCACCCGTGTCCCCACCGCATTGGCGATGTGCGCCGGTCCTGAATCCGAGGTGAGCAACAAGTCCGCCCGCTGCAAAACAGCACACAATTGCTTCAAGTTGGTTTTGCCAACCAGGTTGATATGCGCCACCGGACTGGCGGCCAGTATTGCCTTTGCGGTCTGCTTTTCCCGCTCCGTCGGACCACCTACCAACACCACCTGCATACCCAATTCGCGCACAGCAAAATCCGCCGCCTGAGCATAACCCTCTGCGTACCAGTTGCGGTGGACCCGTTTGGACGGACTGGAGCAGGCATTGATCGCGAGGATTTTTTTCCCTGCTGGTAATTGCTCGACGGCGAACTGCTGGGCTGCCTGCGGGATAGGAATATTCCATTCCAGTCGCCGCTGCTCGATCCCCAATGCACGGGCAAAACCAAACATGTCATCCACTTGATGCTGCGGCCTGCCTGGCTGAATGGTTTGATTGATCACCCAGCCATGCCCCTCTCTGGCGCGAGCCCGATCAAAACCCAACTTGATTTTGGCCGGAATCATCCATGCGGCGACATTGGCGCGCAATGATGTTTGCATGTGCAACAATAGGTCAAATTGCCTGCCGTTTAGATCAGCACGCAATTTTTTGTAGGCCCCCAGACCCAGCGATTTATCAAACACAACAAAATCAATTTCCGGGATATCGCCCAGCAATTGGTGTTCGATTTTGCCAATAATCCAAGTGATTTTGGCCAGCGGGAAGCGCGCTTGCAGGGTACGAACCACAGGCAATGCATGACAGACATCCCCCAAGGCAGACAATCGCATGACGCAAATCCGCCCAGGTGGACTTTCCAACAATGATTTCATGGAGACTAGCTAAACTCTTAAACTTTTGACGGAATCCGAGTGATCAACGGTATCACTTTTCCGCGAGTGTAACTGTCCTTGAATTGAATGTCGACGTCACCATCCAGCGCGCAGCCCCGGCACAACGCCAATTCCCGGCGCTGTCCCGTTGCCAGCAACTGGCGACAGCGATTAATTTCTTCGCCATTCCAGATGTCGACAACGCCGCGCTCGTGAATGTCGCCCACCAATTGCCGGCCTTCTACATCCAGGCTGCACAAACTGGCCGTACCATCGACAAAAAATGTAATTTGTTCCGCCATACGCTGACACGGTTTGCTCACAGCCACAGCACCGTCCTGCCGCCAAGGAAAATATCCTTCGCTGGCAAATCGCACCTGAATCTGCGAGCCGTATTGCTCACAAAACTTTTTGATGGCAACAAACTGATCCTGTCGCACTTTGTTGCTCTGCAGCTCGATTTGAACCGCGATATTTTTGCCACTTTCTCGCAAGCGACCGAGAAAATAGCCGACGTGAATCCCCGCCTGCGTGCAACTCACATCCGACTGACGTTTGAATCCACCCAGGCAGTCTTCCGAAAACTGAAAGCAAAACGCATCCACGTGCAGCGCGATCAACTCTTCGCTTAACAGCGGTGTCAACAACGATGCATTGGTGCGCAATTCAACTTTGGCGGTTGGATCTTTTTTGATGTAGCGGATTATTTCCGGCATGCGCTTGTCCAGCAACGGTTCGCTGAACAAATACGGGCGATAGGTAACACCCAAGCCGCGACTGCTGTCGATGATCTTTTTCCATGTCGCGCGCTCCATAAAAACCGGCTCGCAACTCTTTCCGTCCGCCGACGAAAAAACATCACCCACACCACTCACGACGGTCTCGATATGAATCACGCTCGGCACTTTTTTGTGCAGCGACAGCGTTGACGATATCTGCGGATCTCTAACCAAAATCACGGACACTCCCTTTCCTTAATACTCCAATCCAGCGGCCACCGTCCCTGGCCCGCTTCGCTCTCCATCTACCCTATTCGCCTAACGCAATGTTGTCAAAGGAGACCACCATCATCTTGCACAGGTCGGAGCGCAAATCATTTAAAACCGACAAAAAAAGACTAAGAACAAAGCTATACGCTGATCACATTGACCGGAATAGGCGGAAACTTGCTCGTTTTCTGTTCATCCGCCACAAAGCCTTCCCACTCGCTAAAATCAACATTTTCATAGGCATCACAACGCATGCACAATTCCAGTTGATCGCGCTTGCCAGCATCCAGCAACGCCCGGCAACTTGCTAATTTTTGGCCGCCCCAGATGTCCAATAACGATTCGGTTTTGATATCGCCAACGATTTGTCTGCCTTTGGAATCCCAACAACATAGCGTTGCGGTACCATCAACGTAGAAAAACATTTCATCCTGAACTTTCAAACAGGGTTTGTTTACTGCGTACGTCTGACCTTCCCACGGATAACGATACAAATCGGTGAAAACCACTTGGTCGGGAGCATGTTTTTCCCAATATGCCTTGAATTCAACCTGTTCTTGATCGGTACCCGGCAATCTGATCATCCGCACTTCGGTCTGCACGGGTTTGCTCGCCTGCTTGGCCTGTGCGAGAAAATAGCCAACATGGTCATAAACACGGTCATAGTTGATGCCGCGACTTTCATCGAAGGTCGTTTTGTAAAAACCGTCAATGGAAAACCGCATGGTGTCCACGCCAATTTCCAGCAATTTGTCGGTAACTTTGTGCGTCAGCATACTGCCGTTGGTGTTAAATTCCACCTTGGCTGTCGGGTCTTGTTTGATGTAGCGCACGATGTCAACCATGCGCTTGTCAGCAAACGGTTCGTTTAACAAAAATGGCCGATAGGTAACACCCAGCCCGCGACTCTCGTCGATAATTTTTTTCCAGATGGATTCTTCCATGTAGTTGGGCTGGCGCAGCGCATTATTCTGCGGGCAAAACCAGCAGGTTGCATTGCATTTGATAGTTGTTTCAATTTGTATAACAGCCGGTGTTTTTGCGTATAACTTACGATGCGGCTTAAACGTAGGGCGACTCATTCAATAACTTCCTCTATTAACTTGTAACAAGCGTCCGATGCACCTGCCTGAGCTTCTATAAAGCGCGCAGCATCCTCGCCTGCTTTTTGACGGTACGCAGGCCGTGACAATAAGTCAAACAAAAGCTGCGTAAACTGCTGACCATCCTGAATACTAAATGCCTTGCCTTTTTCCACCAACTGCATGGCCTCTGGTGAGTTTTGATAAAACGGCCCCATGATCGCCGGCACACCCATGGCGCTGGGTTCCATGACGTTGTGCACCCCTTTGCCGAAGGCGCCGCCGACAAAGGCAATATCCGCGTAGCAATACAACGCTGACAGCTGGCCTACGCTGTCCACCAGCACCACGCGCTGATCAGGCAGGGACTGGAACTGACTGAGTCGCTGCACACCAAATTCTGCCAGTTGCAGGTTTAAATCCTCAAGATGCGCCGAATCAATTTCATGGGGCGCAACAATCAAATACATTTCCGGAAAAGTGCGTAGCGCCTGACAAATCCCGTCCATCACCACCGCTTCGTCTTGCGGCCAGCAGCTACCCAAAATCAGTACCGGAGACTGCTTCAAGTATTCGGGCAATGCCGGAGGTTTGATGCTGGCGCGACGATCAAGCACGCTGTCAAATCGGGTATCGCCCACCGTGTGGGTATTGGGGTGATTCGGGCAAGTCGCCAGGAATCGCTCTGTATCCTGGTCCGACACGGCAAAAATCCCGTCCAATGACTGGTACAGGCTGCGGTATAACGAACGCGCCAAGCCCGACGTAACGCGCTTGGATTTTTCGTGCAGGGTCGCAGAAATCAAAAATTGCGGAATGCCTCGTTTGCGGCTTTCCCAGATCAAGTTGGGCCACAGGTCAAATTTGACATAGACCAGCGCATCGGGCCGAATCATTTCCAGCAAGGTGCGTACATTTTGGCGGGTGTCCAGCGGTAGGTATTCAATCGCCACCAGACTGGGATGCAGCTTGCGTTTGGTCGCCCACTGATAGCCCGACACCGAGGTAATGGTCAGCACGCACTCATGGCCACGCAGCATCAGCCGCTCCATCACCGGACAGGCCTGCAGATACTCGCCTGCACTGGCCACATGAAACCAGATCAACTTCCGATCTGCGCTGCGCTGCTGCAACTGTCGCTGCAGGCGCTCACTCCAGCCCTGCTGCCCCGCAAGTGTTTGCGCAAGTTTCTTGTTTTTTCTTGCCGCCAGCGACAAACCCAACCGCATCAGCGGCTGCGCCACGTAACAATAAATTCCCTGCCAGATCAAACGCATATCACTTCCTCAACCGAGCGAATTCCCGGTTCCGCCGCTATTTTAGCGCCAAGCCCCTTTATTCGCGACACTGTCAAGCAAATTAGGTATAATCGCGCCCTTGTGCGTGGCGCCCGCCCCGGATACATTTCCTCGGCAACGGCCGACTGTCGGCGCCCGACGTCTAACGATTTTAACTAACTCACTGATTTTTAAGTGGGTAAGCCGCTGAAGCTGTACCCGGCGATCGCGGCAGAGAAAAGAATTGCTAAATCATTTTTGAGGAGTAGCTATGTCTATCAAACATCCTGTTATCGCCGTTACCGGTTCTTCCGGTGCGGGTACCACCACCGTTAAAAATGCTTTCGAGCACATTTTCCGCCGCGAAGGTATCAATCCTGCCGTGGTTGAAGGCGACAGCTTTCACCGCTTTAACCGCGTAGAAATGCGTGCAGCTATCGCCCAGGCAGCCAAAGATGGCACCAACGTGTCTCACTTTGGCCCTGAAGGCAACGTGTTCGACAAACTGGAAGAGTTGTTCCGCGTATACGGCGAAACCGGTAGCGGTAAAGTACGTAAATACCTGCACTCTGTAGAAGAGGCAGCACCCTACGCACCGCTGCAGCCAGGTGAATTTACTCCTTGGGAAGACATCCCTGCCGGCACTGACCTGCTGTTCTACGAAGGTCTGCACGGCGGTGTGGTTACTGAAGAAGTTAACGTTGCCAAGTACACCGACCTGCTGGTTGGCGTAGTGCCCATCGTTAACCTGGAGTGGATCCAGAAGATTCACCGTGACGCAGCCCAGCGTGGTTACTCCGCTGAGGCGATCGTAGACACCATCATGCGCCGCATGCCGGACTACATCTCGCACATCACGCCACAGTTCTCACGCACTGACGTAAACTTCCAGCGCGTACCAACCGTGGACACATCCAATCCTTTCATCTCGCGCGACATTCCAACGCCAGACGAGAGCTTCATCGTTATTCGGTTCCGCAAGCCAGACACCATCGATTTCCCTTACTTGCAGAACATGATCAAGGATTCCTTCATGTCTCGCCCCAACACCCTGGTTGTACCTGGCGGCAAGATGGGCTTCGCGATGGAATTGATCCTGACACCGATGATCCACAACATGATCGAGAAGAAGCGCAAAGCGTAATTTGCTTCCATCGAACACAAAAAAAGCCCCGCTCTGCGGGGCTTTTTTATATCCAGAAAAGAACTACATCACCGGCTTTTCCGGCTCGTAGAGGAATGCCCCGGTCAGAATCACGATGAACCGCGCCGCCATAATGCCGCGTGCCTGCATCTTGTGTGCTTCGCGGCCGGACTGATCGCCGCGCAACAACTTGCGGCCTTCGGCAATCTGTATGGCATACAGCGCATACAGCGTCAGTACCAAACCGACGTGCATCCAGATCAGAAAACTGAAAATCTCGCCACCATCAATCAGTCGCTCTTTCCAGTCGCGGTTCATATAGAGATAAACCGGCATCAGTAAATCAAACAGCATCACAAAACTCATCGCCGGCACATGGATCATGCGATGTTTGTGCATGTGAGCAGCAATCAGCATCAAAAGGTAGACAACAGCAGAGGCAACGACAGTTTCGACGGTAAACATACAACTCCTGTTAGCATTGGCAACAAGCGGACGTTAACATAGCACGTTTGATAGCTAACCAAGAGATTTGTTCAATCCCATGAATCCCGCGTGGCTCGCCCTGATTATAATTTTGCTGACCGCCTGGCCAACCCTTGGGCGCAGCGACGCCACCGTGTTCATCTACCATCGGTTCGGCGAACCCACCCTGCCCAGCACCAACATTCGCATGGCACAGTTTCGTGCCCAACTGGATTATCTGCAGCAGCAGCGGTTTCAATTTTGGTCACTCAGCCGCCTGGAAGATGCGCTGCGCAAGCAGCAACCCATTCCCGACAAAACCGTAGTCATCACCATCGACGATGCCTATCTGTCCGTGTACCAGCAAGCCTTTCCTGAATTGCGCTCGCGCAACATTCCGTTTGCAGTATTCGTTGCCACCGACTATGTCGATCGCCGCTATCCCAATTACATGAACTGGTCGCAGCTGCGGGAAATGCGTGACGCCGGCGTGGAATTCGCGCCGCACACTGCCAGTCACGATCACCTGACCGAACGACGCGATAACGAAACCGCCAGCCAGTGGCGCCAGCGGATACGCACCGATCTGCTGCACTCCCAACAGCAATTACAGCAGCAACTAGGCATTCGCAGCAGCGTCTTCGCATACCCATACGGCGAATACAGCGAGGAACTCAAACAGATCATTAAGGAGCTGGGCTGGATTGCTTTTGGACAACACTCGGGCACCATCAATCTGCATTCAGATATTCTGGCCTTGCCGCGCTTTCCCCAATCAGAGTTTTATGGCGATTTGCCGCAGTTCATCGATAAAGCCAACAGCCTGGCCATGCCCATCCGTAAACTGCATCCAGCCGATCCCCTACGGCAAAATCATCAGGCACCGAAACTGCGAGTGGAACTGAGTCAATCCTTGCCCCGTGCCGCGCAAATACGCTGTTTTGGTGAAGGCAACATGCGAGTACGCTGGATCAAGCCCAACGTCGAATTTGAAGTCAGCACCGACCAACCGCTGAGCGGACGACGCAGTCGCTACAACTGCACCATCCCCAGCGATCAGCCGGGCCGTTATTATTGGTTCAGCCAGCCGTGGATTATCGCTGGGCAAGCTGAAGATTGATCATCTGTAATTCGTCCGAACGAATCATCGCACGCACATCACGCACGTACTCATCGCCGCGCTGAGAATATCGGCTCAGCCCCGCCGCCAACTGGTAAGCATCCAGTGGTTCGCCCTGTTCGCGCTGCTGCTCACGCAGGCCACGCAATTCACGGTAGGCACGATTGGTGTTCAAATTCAGCAGATACGAACGCACCGATGCGCGCAGCGACACAAACTTGCGCACGCCATGGGTCGCACCTTCTGCACGGTCCGATGGCGTCATCGACTTGCCTTCTGCCCAGGTCCATTGACCGAACAGGCTGTTGCCCTCAAGTGCAAATCGCGACGTGCCCCAGCCGCTCTCAATTGCCGCTTGCGCCAATACCAGCGAGGGTGGCACCACATCCATGCGACGCAGCAACAAACGACCAACGTCTTCATTCAGTACGTTCTGATGCGGTACGCGATAACGCTTAAGCAGCTTGAGTAACCATTGATCCGCGGGAGAATCGCCCAGCTCCCGCTCACCGTCACCCTGGCGTGACAACATCAATTTCAACAGCGCCCGCTGTTCAGCAATACGGCGATTTTCTGCCAGCACGATCGGCGTCAGCACACTGATAAACAGCTGCTTTTTCTCGTCAACGTCCGTCACCTCAGCATAATCCGGCGGCAAAGTCCGCAGCATCGGCCCATCCTCGACCTGCTCCACGCTGCTCATCAACGCCTTGAGCTGCGCTAACGAATCCACGTCCATGCCTTGATAATGCGTCTGTGTTTCCGCTCCCACCGTGTTAAGCCAAATCACACCAGCAAGTACGGCAGGTAGCAAAATTTTCACTATCATCTTGATTGTTCCATCCATTTTTCTGGTCATTACTTAACCAACCAGCCACTTCAGAGCCACGCACCATACCAGACTACTGCGCTCGGATCAAAATTTGGTCATCTGCCAAATTCCGCTTTCCCCGTGTTAAACTTGGCGTTTTCCGTCGCGAGCGAAGACTAGCATGCTGTTGATGATCGACAACTACGACTCTTTCACCTACAACCTGGTTCAGTATTTTGGTGAACTGGGAGTTGAGGTTGCTGTCCATCGCAACGACCAGATCACCCTGGAGCAGATTGCGAAATTAGCGCCAGAACGCATCGTTATTTCACCCGGCCCCTGCACCCCCACCGAAGCCGGCGTATCGGTGCCCACCATTAATCAATTTGCCGGCAAAATTCCCATTTTGGGCGTTTGCCTGGGACACCAGAGCATTGGCCAAGCCTTTGGCGGCCGCATCGTTCGCGCCAAACAAATCATGCATGGTAAAACCTCCATGGTTAGACACAAAAACATCGGCGTATTTGCCGGCCTGAAAAATCCGCTGGAAGTGACCCGCTATCATTCGCTGGTCATCGAGCAGGCCAGCCTGCCCGATTGCCTGGAAGTCACCGCCTGGACCGAAACCGCCGATGGCGGCATCGACGAAATCATGGGCGTACGCCACAAAACCCTGGCGGTGGAAGGCGTACAATTCCATCCTGAATCCATCCTCTCAGAACAAGGCCACGAAATGCTGGCCAACTTCCTGAAAATGACCGTTTAACCGCAAAAGGAACGCATCATGGACTTGCCATCGGCCATTCGCACCGTTATCGATCGTCGCAATCTCAGCCGCGCCGACATGACCCAGGTCATGCGCACCATCATGACCGGCGAAGCAACCCAGGCACAGATTGGCGGCTTTCTGATTGGCCTGCGCATGAAGGGCGAAACCGTGGACGAAATCGCGGCTGCCGCCAGCGTCATGCGTGAACTGGCGCAGCGCGTCGACGTCAACGGCCCACATCTGGTCGACACCTGCGGCACCGGCGGTGACGGCGCCAACACCTTTAACATTTCCACCGCCAGCGCGTTTGTTGCCGCTGCCGCCGGCGCCAAGGTTGCCAAACACGGCAATCGTTCCATTTCCAGCAAATCCGGCAGTGCCGATGCCCTGGAGGCCGCTGGCATTCGTCTGGACTTATCCGCCGAACAAGTGGCTCGCTGCGTCAACGAATGCGGCGTTGGCTTCATGTTCGCACCCATGCATCACAGCGCGATGAAACACGCCATCGGCCCACGTCGCGAAATGGGTGTGCGCACCATTTTCAACGTCCTTGGCCCGCTGACCAATCCGGCAGGTGCGCCCAATCAAGTGATTGGGGTGTTTTCCAAAGACTGGCTGGTGCCCTTGGCCGAAGTGTTAAAACAACTGGGCAGCAAACACGTACTGGTGGTGCACGCCGAAGACGGCATGGACGAAATTTCCATTGCAGCACCCACGCACGTGGCTGAGTTGAAAAATGGTGAAGTCAAAACCTACACCATCACCCCCGAACAGTTTGGAATCACTCGTGGCGACATCAAAGCACTGGCCGTTGATGGCGCACAACAAAGCCTGGCGATGATCAACAAAGTGCTCAATAACGAGCCCGGTCCATGGACAAACATTGTTGCCTTGAATGCCGGCGCATCGATTTATGCCTCTGGAATTACCGACACCCTGGCCGGTGGTATTGAAAAAGCACAGCAGGTGATCGCCAGCGGCGCCGCCAAACAGAAACTCGCTGACCTGGTCAGCATGTCACAAAAAGCATAAATAGCACGATGAGCAATACACCTGATATTCTGAAAAAAATTCTCGCCCGCAAAGACCAGGAAGTTGCCGAGCGCAGCCAAACGGTCAGCATTGAGCAGTTAAAATCCCGCCTCGCGCACGCAGACGCGCCTCGCGGATTCGTTGCCAGCATGCAGCGAAAAATTGCCGCCGGCCAGCCCGCTGTCATTGCTGAAATCAAAAAAGCCTCACCCAGCAAAGGCGTAATCCGCGAACACTTTGTGCCTGCCGAGATCGCCAAAAGCTACGCCGCTGCCGGAGCCGCCTGCCTGTCGGTGCTGACCGATGTCGATTTTTTTCAAGGCGCGGATGAATACCTCAAACAAGCACGCGCCGCATGCGATCTGCCGGTAATTCGCAAAGACTTTATCATTCACGACTACCAGGTCTACGAAGCCCGCGCCATGGGCGCCGATTGCATCCTGCTTATCGTTGCCGCCTTGGACGACGCGCAAATGCGTCACCTGAATGACTTGGCGCACACGCTG
Organism: Gammaproteobacteria bacterium; assembly: GCA_029884425.1. Taxonomy (NCBI): domain Bacteria; kingdom Pseudomonadati; phylum Pseudomonadota; class Gammaproteobacteria; species Gammaproteobacteria bacterium. Next base: position 3,812 of record JAOUHV010000051.1, on the reverse strand, counting down.
GGCATGGACGTATTGATAGAAGTGCATGATGAAGCCGAACTGCATCGCGCTCTGCCACTGGGCAACGAGTTGATCGGCATCAACAACCGCAACCTGCGCACCTTTGAAGTCACACTCGACACCACGCTGAAACTGCTCGATCAGATTCCCGATAACGCCATTGTGGTCACCGAAAGTGGCATACTCGCACCTAGTGACGTACAACTGATGCGCAAAAATCATGTTCACAGTTTTCTGGTAGGCGAAGCGTTCATGCGTGCAACCGATCCTGGAGCGGAGCTTGCGAGACTGTTTTTCAAATAACAAAAAGCCCGGAGTCTCCGGGCTTTTATATTTTCGGCAGACTTAACAACAACTGGCGATTGTTTTCGTCTTCTTCCTCGCGGAAATGTACGCCGATTCCCAGTAGTCGCACAGGTTTGTTTTGTTGGTCAAATCGCTGCTGAAACAACTGCTCAAACTCGGCCTGATCCAGTTGCTTTAGTGGTGCCTGGATAGTGGTGACGGTAAAGTCATTGAACTTGATTTTAACGAAAATCGATTTAATATCTGCAAGCGTTTTGTCATCAATGTGCTCAAGACGCACAGAAAACTGCGCAAACAATTCCGAAAAATAGCTAAGGCATTCATCCGCCGTTTTCAGGTCATGATTAAAGGTTTCTTCCACGCTCAGCGACTTTCGCTGGCGCTCCGGTTGCACAGGGCGATCATCAATGCCGCGTGACAAGTTATATAGCTCCTCACCAAAGCTACCGAATTCAAGAGCCAGCTCAGTTCGGCTTTTTCCGCGCAGCTGACCACAGGTTTTAATTCCCAGATGATGCAATTTGGCGGCAGTCACTTTGCCGACGCCGTAAATCTTTTCGATGGACAAATCATTGAGAAAATCATCAACCTTGTCGGGTGTCAGCACAAATTGGCCATTGGGCTTATTCCATTCGCTCGCCGTCTTGGCGAGAAACTTATTGGCGGCAATGCCGGCAGAGGCCGTCAGTTTCAGACTGAGATAAATGCTGCGACGAATGTCTTGCGCGATCAGAGTGGCGCTACCTTTGAAGTGGGGCGCATCGGTGACATCCAAATAGGCTTCATCCAGAGAAACGGGCTCTACAATTTCGGTGTAACGGCGAAATATTCCCTGTATTTTGCGCGACACTTGCTGATATTTTTCCATGTTCACCGGCAGCAACACCAGATCCGGACAAAGTCGAAGTGCATGAGCGCTGGGCATGGCGCTACGCACACCATAACGTCGCGCCTCGTAATTGCATGTGCATAATACGCCACGCTGATCGGGGCTGCCACCAACCGCTACCGGTCGACCGCGCAAGGATGGATCATCACGCACCTCTATCGCTGCGTAAAAGCAATCCATATCGATATGTATAATTTTTCGCATCAAACATTGACGCCAGCAATGCTCTACAGGCGATCGCGCTGATCCATGATGGTAAAACCAATCAAAGGAGGATCGATTTCTTTGGTCAATGCAATAACTTTGAAAAGCTCGCCCATTTCTGTTGGCATAATCAGCCTTTTTATTGGCTGAATAAAGCTGATGAATTTTTTGGTATCTGCCGGATCAACTTCCTGAAGCATGGATTCCAAACCACAGCCGGATAAAAACCCGGCCTGATTGGTGAACCCCAACACATCCAGTCCTGCGTCAAATGCAGCATCAGCAACGGCAGTAAACTCCACATGCGCAGTTAAATCCTGCAATCCAGGCCATGCGAGCACAAAACTATGTGCACGATGTTTAAAGTGCGCCATCAGCGTTCCCTCAAACCGTTCAGCCTGGAAAAATTCGCGACGCACATAACCATAATCCACCAGCACTATCGCGCCCTTTTTTATTTTGCTTGCTAACTCGCGCAACCACGGACGCATCTGCAAATTGATTTCACTGGTGTAACCATCGGATATCTGGCCACGATACTGGGCAAAAACCTCGTCGATGGCGCTGCGCAATTCATCACTACTGGGTTCCGCCTCCAGCCAGTCGAACTGACCATTGTTTTCGGTGACATACAACTCGGTATGCGGTCTATCGTGGTAAAAACGAACCCGATGCACCGGCATGGCGTCAGGCACTTCGTTACCAAACACAAAACCGCTGAAATTATCCGGCATCCGATCCAGCCAATGCACTCTATCCACCATGTACGGCATCGCGCTCAATAATCGCTGACGCTGACGGTCACGCAGGCGATGACTGATATCAACGATGTAATAGTGCTGAGGCAAACAGTTGAGTTTTTCCAACTCGGTAAGCACATCCAGCGCGAGCTTGCCGGAGCCCGCGCCAAATTCCAGCATGTCGCCACCGCCGATTTGTTGCAGCACCTGCTGCGCCTGCCGTGCAACGCAACGACCAAACAGCGAACTTAATTCCGGTGCGGTGACAAAATCGCCACCGTCACCAAATATTTCACTGGGGCCGGTGTAATAACCCATGTCCTGGGTATACAGCGCCATCTGCATGAAGCGGGCAAAGGTAATTCTTCCGCCGTGGGATTGGATATCGCGATCAATCAGTGCAGCCAGGCGCTGACTGTAGGCACGCTCATCGGCACTGGGTTCGGGCAATTCAAGAAAATTACTGACAAGGCTCATAATGGCGAATATTCGGCTACACTGTGCGTCAAGTTAACACATCTATCAATAATTCAGGATTCCAACGTGCAGAATAGTTCATCTTCCCTGGCAAAAAAAGTGATCTTGGTCACCGGTGCTGCTCACCGCGTGGGCGCAGCGATGGTTCGCAGCCTGCACGCCGAGGGGGCTAACATTGCCCTGCACTACCGCTACTCCCGCGCTGCGGCGCAGGCGCTGGCCGATGAATTGAACAATCAGCGTCCAAATTCAGTGCAGTTGTTCCAGGCTGATTTGGCCAACACAGCGACATTACCTCAATTAATTAATGAAGCCACTCAGGCATGGGGGCAACTCGATGTACTGATTAACAACGCTTCCAGTTTTTATCCCACCCCGATCGGTGAAGTGAATGAGACCGCATGGGATGATCTGATGGCCAGCAATCTGAAGGCACCGTTTTTTCTCGCCCAATCTGCTGCACCAGAGCTGACCAAAAACCAAGGCGCGATCATCAACATCGTCGACATTCATGCCGATCGGCCGCTAAAGGGCCATTCGGTCTACTGCATGGCCAAGGCGGGACTGGTGATGATGACCAAATCGTTGGCCCGCGAATTGGGACCCGAGGTACGCGTCAACGCCGTTGCCCCCGGCGCCATCCTCTGGCCCGAAGGTATTGATGAACTAGGTAAGCAGGAAATTGTGGGGCGCACCGCACTGAAACGCAGCGGCAGCCCGGAAGATATCGCCCGCGCTGTCGTTTACCTGCTGCGCGATGCCCACTACACTACTGGACAAATACTCGCCGTGGACGGCGGTCGAACACTCTCGAACTAATCAGCGTCTACGCTGGGCACTGAATTTTCTCCAGCCCCCCCAGCCCAACAATATCGCGCCCAACAGCATCAGCAACCATGGCTGCGGCGCCCCCACAATCACTGGCGGCGGCAACGGGGGCGTATTCGAACCACCCGGAGAAACCGGATCCAGCCACGGAGAATCCCCTGGCGTTGGCGTAAAATCCGGCAACTCTATTGGATCGTCAGGTGGCAAAGGCGAATTCGACGGCGGCTGACCGCCGCTGCCGGGAGTTCCGCCGGTGCCGGGTGTTCCGCCGGTGCCGGGTGTTCCGCCGGTGCCGGGAGTTCCGCCAGTGCCGGGAGTTCCGCCGCTGCCGGGAGTTCCGCCGCTGCCGGGAGTTCCGCCGCTGCCGG
>JAOUHV010000050.1 GCA_029884425.1 Gammaproteobacteria bacterium | reverse complement strand
AATTCCAGATGCGCCAGTCAGCGCGCAAATGCTGGGTGGCATGATCAAGCGCATTGCGGACAATACCATCTCCGGCAAAATTGCCAAGACTGTGTTTGAGGCGATGTGGAATGGCGAAGGTGATGCTGATCAAATCATTGATGCTCAGGGTTTGAAGCAGGTAACAGATACCGGCGCGATTGAAAAAGTGATTCAGGATGTGTTCGACGCCAATCCTGAGCAGCTTGCGCAATATCGTTCCGGTAAAGATAAATTGTTCGGCTTCTTTGTGGGGCAAGTGATGAAGGCTTCGCAAGGTAAAGCGAATCCAGCACAGTTAAATGAACTGCTAAAGAAAATGCTACAAGGTTAATGAAAAGGCGGCACTGCCGCCTTTTTAATGAGATGAAATTGGGTAAGTACAGTGAAAGAAACCGACATTCTACGTCGTTTTATGTTTGAAAATTTGCCGGTGCGCGGCGTGTTTGTGCATCTGGATGCGACATGGCGGGCGATTTGTGATCGAAACACCTATCCCAAAGAGGTGGCAGATCAATTAGGTCAATTGGTGGCGGCGGGTATGCTGCTGTCATCAACATTGAAATTCGATGGCTCCATGACTTTGCAGATTCAGGGGAGTGGCCCGGTGAATCTGATGGTGGTTGAGGCGACCGCTGCGCGTACAGTGCGGGCAATTGCCCGCTGGCAAAGCGAAGATTTTCGTGGCGATTTAAAGAAAATGTTTGGTGACGGCAATCTGGTGATTACGATTGAACTAGCCAATGGCGAGCGCTACCAGGGTATTGTCGCTCTGGAAGGCGACAGTATTGCCAAGGTGGTCGAAGGATATTTGCGTCAATCAGAACAGCTTGATACTCGTCTGTGGCTGGCAATTGATGGCGATCAGGCAACGGGAATGTTGCTGCAGAAACTGCCAAGCGAAGAAGGGGAAGAAACCGATGATTGGAACCGGCTGAAACAGTTGGCCAATACGATCGAATCCTCGGAGCTGAAAGATTTATCGGCTCAGGAAATTCTGCATCGCCTGTTTCATGAAGACACCCTGCGCTTGTATGACGCAGAGCCCATAAGTTTCCGTTGTTCTTGTACGCGAGATCGCGTGGGTAACATGTTGCGTTCGCTGGGGTATGGCGAAATTAAAAGTCTACTGGAAGAACGTGGCAATATCGAAGTTAATTGCCAATTCTGTAACCAGCTTTATGTGTATGACGCAGTTGATGCAGAAGGCTTGTTTGCTGCGTCAAATAGTCCGGATGTGCCGAAAACGCGACACTAGTTTTTGCGATTAGGCGTCGCAGTTTGTGCCGGTATGGGTGATCGCCCTTGCCGGCATGAGTGAGGAGGGGTATGGATATCTCTGAGTCTCCATCGCCGAACAGAGAGCAAAAGATAGCCTATCGTTTGCATCGCGTTTTCAGTGCTATACGGCAATTTCGTAAGCGCATGTTGCTACGATTTGCCGGTGATCTGGATTATGCCAATGTGCTTTCGCATGTGCATGGCGAAGGACATTTCAATCCGCGCTACACCTTTATGGTGATTATCTCCGTCGGTATCGCTACCCTCGGTTTGTTGCTGAATTCTCCAGCGGTCATTATCGGTGCAATGCTGATTTCTCCACTCATGGGGCCGATCGTTTCGCTTGGTTTCGCGCTGTGTACGATTGATTACACTCAAATGAAATCGAGTCTGCGGGCGATGCTGGCAGGGACAGTGCTGGCTTTGCTCGCATCGTTTCTGATCGTGACTTTGTCGCCGCTGGTGGAGCCGACAGGTGAAATTCTTGCGCGTACCCATCCCAATTTATTTGATCTACTCGTTGCTGTGCTGTCTGGATTGGCGGCAGGTTATGCCGTTATTCACAATCGTGGCGCTGCCATTGTTGGTGTTGCCATTGCGACCGCATTGATGCCGCCGTTGGCGGTAGCAGGTTACGGTTTGGCTGTGTTTGACATGGCGATAGCCGGAGGCGCTTTTTTTCTGTTCATGACCAATCTTTTGGCCATTGCGCTGAGTGTGGCGATGTTGGCCAAGTGGTATGGTTTTGCGACAGCGCACAGTCCACGGTATGTGTTGTGGCAAAGTGGTATTACCATTGTGGTGTTTTTGACACTGTCTATTCCCTTGGCATTTGCGCTCAAGGAAATTGCATACCAAACCTATCAAACGCAAAGTGCTCGTAAGCTGGTGAGCAATTATTTTGAAAAAAAGGATGAGCGCCTGGATACGCTCTCAATGCATTTTACTGATGGTGGTGGGGTGAGTGTTGATATTGTTGCACTGGCGCCATCATATGACGAAATGGCAAAGCATGATTTGACTGACTTGCTGACAAAATCGCTACAGGTTGATGTGGTTGTTAATCTTGATCAGGTTATATTGGGTGGTGATGAATTAAGCCAGAAGCGACTGCTGGAAAGTGTATTACATCAGGCTCTGCAGCAACCTCAGTTGGCAAAAGCTAATCGCCAAAGTGAAATATCAATGCGTGTGCGCCAGAGTCTGTTGTTGCCAATTAAATCGTTGGCGGTGGACGATGATCTAAAACGGATCATTGTTTATGTGCAGCCGCAAAGTGACGTGTCATTGGCTGAGGTGCGCAGGGTTGAACAGCGTTTGGCGGAGCGTTTTCCTGAGTGGGTTGTGAATGTGATTCCTGCAGTGCAGCACTTGCCCAATATTTATTTTGCGGAAGGTCAGGTGAATACGAGTTCGCAGGAGCAGGAGAAGCTGGCGGTATCGGCTTGGGCGTTGCAGCGCTGGGATGTGCGTGAAGTGGTAGTTCATGGATATGTCAGCGGTGGTAATACTCGACACAATCGCAATTTGGCGATACGACGTGCGCAGGCAGTGGAGCAATATTTCAATGCGAACAAAATCGCGACCCATGTTCGTGTCGTGCCGCGGACATCAGTTGTGCGCGAAGAAGAGCGACAGTTTGGTGAGCAATACTCGCGTCGGGTCGAAGTTGGCTTGTATCAGAAGCCGGAAATTATTCCTGTAGTTAAAGCTGGTTGATGCCCGCGATGGCGGCAAGTTTATCTCATAGCGCCGGGTTAATGCTCGATCTCTAGGTGTACTTCCGTGGTGTGATTTTCCCTTAGACGAAACGCTCGAATTTCCAATACGCCCAAAGTGTTCAGCGAAATGATGAGATAAATTGCATCGGGATAGGTGGCTTCACGCAAATCCGTTGCAGAGGGGCAGGCTTCGCTGTGAGGGTGTGAGTGATAAATAGCAAACAATTCCTCGCCGGAGTCGCGCATGTGGCGCATGGCATCAATTTGTTCGCGAGGGTCCATGCGGTATAAGTTTTGTGTATCCGAGGCAACATTTTTGATGGGGTAGGTGCTGTACGGAATCCGATCCAGGCTGCCTATCAAGCCACATACCTCATCGTTGGGTTGGCTTTGGGCATGTGCGAGGATTTGGTTAACAAGTTGTCTGGGAAGTGTGATGTTGTCCATGACAGGATCTCTTGTTGTGGTAAGTGCGGAAGTTGTGTTGCTACCGCTAATTTGCTCGATTATGGAGTTCGTGTCCAGACGTTCATTGGTTTGTGGCTGCTTGCGACGTCGCCAATGTCTTTCCAGGCAAAGCTGACCTGTTTGCCATTGCGGCGAAAACCAAATTTTTGCCACAGTGTGTCAGGTGCATGGTAGTTGTCTGGTCTGGCGGGATGATCGGGTGCGCGTTCAACGGTGTACAAGCACAGGTGTTGATAGTCGCTGGCCTCAATTAATTGAATCATTTGCGCCAATAATTGACTGCCAAGTCGTTGCCCGCGAGCATCACTGCGTACCATTAGTTCGCCAATGTAAAAATAGAGCAGTTGTTCGGCGGGGCTAAATGGTGCGCGAAATTCTTCAGTCTCGGCGCTCAGTGGCATCGCAGTACACGCGGCCTTGATGCCGTGTTCGTCACTTTCAAGCAGTAGTATGCTGTGTTCGCATTGGGCATAGCGTGTCAGATAATCGCGTTCGTACTTCATGTCACCGGCATACAAATACGGATATTCGCGAAATATATCAATGCGGAATTGGCCGAGGGCTTCGATATGTTTGGCGATGTCGGCGCCACGAATAATTTGCTGCGGATTGGTCATGGCTTTTTTCCCAGTGTCAGGCGTTCATGTCCAGCGAGATCTTTGATCGAGGCGACTTCACCGAATTGATTTTGCAGCATCAACTGGCGTACCTCCGGCGCTTGTTGCCAGCCGTGTTCGAGCAGCAGCCAGCCGTTATGGTTGAGATAGTTTGGTGCGGTGCGAATGATGAACTCCAGGTCAGCGAAACCTTGTTGATCGCTGAACAGCGCGCTGGCGGGCTCGTAGTGGCGCACGCTGGTTTGTAAATGCGGATCATGTTGGTCGATATAGGGTGGGTTGGATGCGATTAAATCAAAGGTCTCATCAGTAAAAATTTCAAACCAACTGCCCAGGCGGATTCCGCAATTGTCGAGCTGTAGCTGCTGGCGATTATGTTCAGCAATGGCTACGGCAGCAGCAGAAAAATCGCCGGCGATAACCTGGCTGTGAGTGAATTCACTGGCCAGGGCCAGCGCAATGGCGCCACTGCCGGTGCCAAGGTCCGCAAGGCGATAGGATTGTTGTGGTGACAATAACTGTAGTGCTGTTTCGATAAATAATTCAGTTTCTGGACGCGGAATTAATACTGCCGGCGAGACGTGCAGCGTGAGCGTCCAGAATGCCTGTTCGCCAAGCAGATAGGCGATGGGTTCACCTTGTTGGCGACGATCGAGCAGTTCGGCGAGTTGCTGAAGCTGGTCGGCGGTTAATGATTGTTCCGGCCAGGTGCGCAAGTAGGTGCGATCTTTGTGCAGCACATGACACAGCAATAATTCGCAATCCAGTCGCGGCGAATCGCTGTTTGCTAATTGCGCACTTGCCCAGTGTGTCCACGAGGCAAGTGTTGGTGCGGCCTGCATGATGCTTACAGTGCGCCCTCGTTGAGCGCGGTAAGTTGTTCTGCCTGATATTCGTTGTTGAGCGGCTCGATGATCATGTCGATATCGCCTTCCATGAACGACTCAAGTTTGTAGACAGTGACGTTAATGCGGTGATCGGTGATGCGACCTTGCGGATAATTGTAGGTGCGAATCCGCTCGGAACGATCGCCGCTGCCGACCAGGCTTTTACGTGTTGCCGCAGTCGCTGCTGCCTGACGATCGCGTTCGGCCTGGGTCAAGCGAGCCTGCAGGATAGACATGGCGCGCGAACGATTTTTGTGTTGCGAGCGTTCGTCCTGACACTCTACAACGGTGCCTGTCGGAAGGTGAGTGATGCGGATGGCTGAATCGGTTTTGTTAACGTGCTGACCACCGGCACCGGAAGCGCGAAAGGTGTCGACCTTCAAATCTGCCGGATTGATTTCAAATTGTTCGATTTCATCAGGCTCGGGCAGGATGGCCACGGTGCAGGCAGAGGTGTGAATCCGGCCTTGGGTTTCGGTAGCGGGCACGCGTTGTACTCGATGTGCGCCTGATTCAAATTTTAAATGTGAATAGACATCCTTGCCGCTGACGCGAACAATGATTTCTTTGTAGCCGCCATGTTCGCCATGACTTTCGTTGAGAACTTCAATTTTCCAGCGATTGCGCTCGGCGTATTTGGAGTACATGCGGAATAAGTCGCCGGAGAAAATAGCGGCTTCATCGCCGCCGGTGCCGGCGCGAATTTCAAGAAATACGTTGGCGCCATCATACGGATCTTTTGGCAGCAGTAGTTTTTGCAGCTCGACCGTCAGTTCTTCGCGACGGGCTTTTTGCGCTTTAATTTCGTCCTGAGCCAGGGCGCGCATTTCGGCGTCGTCTTCCTTGGCCATTTGTTCGGCAGACTGCAGATCGGCCAGGCAGCTGCGGTAGCGGCCAAAGGCTTCGGCAACGGGTGTGAGTTGCGCGTGCTCCATCGACAGTTCGCGAAACTTGTTATTGTTGGAAATGATGGATGGTTCGGCGAGCAAAGCGTTAATTTCTTCAACGCGCTCAGAAATTTTTTCGAGTTTCGCTAGGATGTTTTGATTCACGGGGTTATTCGTTTGTGTCTTTGAGGTCAAAAATTTCCTGCGCGGCTTGCAGGATATGGCGATCGCCATTCATGCTGGCATCACGCAGACGTTTGGTGGGCGCATGCGCGAGTTTGTTGGTGAGGTTATGCGCCAGGCGCTTGAGTACCTCTTCGGGATTATTGTTGGCCAGCATTTGCAGCGCTTTTTCCAGCTCTTGCTGTTTGATGGTTTCCAGTGCTTCGCGGTAACTGCGAACGACGTTGATGCTTTCCTGGGCTTTGATCCAGCTCATAAAATCTGACACTTGCGTGTCGATGATTTCTTCGGCTTGTTCTGCTGCGTCGCGACGGGATTTCAGACCTTCCTCAATGATGTCTTGCAGATCATCGACGGTGTACAGGTACACGTCTGGCAATTCGCCGACCTGACTTTCGATGTCGCGTGGCACCGCAATATCCACCATCAGCATGGGTTTGCGTTTGCGCGCCTTGATCGCCGCTTCGACCGCACCTTTGCCCAAAATGGGCAGCGGGCTGGCGGTGGAGGAAATAATGATGTCCGCTTCAGCCAGATGATTGGGGATTTCGTTGAGCGATATTGCGTAGGCGCCCACTTGTTGCGCCAGGGTTTGTGCGCGCTCGACGGTGCGATTGGCGATGATCATCCGGCCAATGTTTTGCTCCTTGAGGTGGCGCGCAGCCAGCTCAATGGTCTCGCCTGCACCGATCATTAGTGCGGTGTGTTTCTGGAAATTGCTGAAAATCTGTTTGGACAGGCTGACGGCAGCGAAGGCGACAGAGACCGGGCTGGCGCCGATGGCGGTGTCGGTGCGCACTTGTTTGGCCACTTTGAACGTGTGCTGGCAAAGGCGATTTAAGGTGGTGCCCACTGTGCCGGCGTCGGTGGCGGTGCGGTAAGCATCCTTTACCTGACCAAGAATCTGCGGTTCGCCCAGTACCAGCGAGTCCAGACCGCTGGCGACGCGCAGCAGGTGGCGAACGGCCTCCTTGTCTGGGTGGACGTAGAGGTAAGGCTTCAAATCCTGCAGTTTGAGGTTGTGATAGCTGGAAAACCAGTCTTCCACGGCAGCGATGGCCGCCGGAGACTCCAGGCAGCAATATAACTCAGTCCGGTTGCACGTTGAGAGAATGGCGGCTTCGTTGACGCTGGGTTGGCCGACCAATTGCTGCAATGCCTCGCTCAAGCGATCGGGGGAAAAAGATACGCGTTCGCGTATTTCCACCGGTGCAGTTTTGTGATTTACGCCAAAGGCCAGTAAGTGCATAAAGTTAAACATCAAATTTGCCGAACCCGCTATTTTGTTTGAAGCTGCGACCGAATACAAGGAGCCATATATTCTATCAGGAAAATTAGCCCAGGATTAATGTCTGAGGAATAGTGGATATGGGCGAGCTCTTTGTTGCTGGAGGTAGTGTGCGGGGGGATTTATTGAGTGCTGTCCAACAGTTAGCTGGTATATTAGTATAGACGGCGATGTTTGCGGCGATCAGATGCACTGGGGGGGAGATGAAGAATTATCGGCAGCTATTGGTGGTGGCCATGACCATCGTTGTGTCTGCGTGCGCAACTCAGGGACACAGCGGTCGGGATGCTGCAGAAATTTCCGCCGCCGGTTTGCCAGAGAATATTCCACCGCCGGGTACATTCAAGACCGGGGTTGATCAGGCAGATCTGATGTACGAGGCGATGCTGGCGGAAATCGCTGCACAGCGAGGCCAATTGCAGATAGCGCTGGATTATTACCACCATGTCGCGATGCAAACCCAGGACGTTTACTACGCCGAGCGCGCTGCCCGGGTGGGTAACTACGTGCGCGCCTACCAGAAGGCGTTGGATGCAGCGCTGATCTGGCGCGCCAAAGACAAAGAGAATGCGGAAGCCAATCAGTTGGTGTCGGTGCTGTATCTGCGCACCGGTCGCTACAACCTGGCGGCCGCCGAACTGGAAAAAATTCTTAAGGAGACGGACAAGGAGCGGCTAGGTCAGGCGTTTTTGCAGCTGGGTGCGCTGTTCCAGCGTGAAGTGCCGCTGCAGCAGGCCATGGAATTGATGGATACCCTGCTGGAAAAGTACAGCAAGGTTCCCGAAGCCCTGTACGTAGCGGCATCGCTGCACTTGGGGCTGGATCAAAAAGAGCAGGCGCTGGAGCGCGTGAACCAGGTGGTGAAAATATCGCCAGACTGGGAGGAAGGCGCGCTGCTACGTCTGCGAGTTCTGTTTACCCTGCACCGCAAGGAAGAGGCTATTACCCTGACTCGCAAATACCTGGAGCAGCATAGGGACAAGCAGTCTGTGCGCCTGGCCTATGCCCGTGCCTTGGTGGAAAACAATCAGTATGCCGATGCGCGCAGTCAGTACGAGTTGTTGTTAGTCAAATTGCCGGAAAGTGAAGAGGTTCTGTACTCGCTGGCGATGTTGTCGCTGCAGTTTAAGGACTACAACGAGGCCGAAGGCTATTTGCAGCAGCTGGAGAAAACCGGCAAACGTGAAGACCAGGTGAAGTACTACCTGGGTCAGATTGCCGAGCAGCGCGGCGATGACGAAAAGGCAATGGATTGGTATTCCTCCGTCGGTGAAGGTGAGTTTTACCTGGACGCCCAGTTGCGGCTGGGAATGGTGTTGGCCAAGGCTAAAAGTCTGGAGGAGGCCATTGAGCACCTGCACGGCATTCCGGTGAGCAATGCTGACGAAAAACGGATGCGCATTTTGTTTGAGGGCGATTTGCTGCGTCGCTATTCGGAATTCAAGCAGGCCTCTCGTGTTTATGAGGTGGGGTTGAAGGAATTCCCTGATGACATTGATTTGCTCTATGGGCACGCACTGGTGGACGAGCGCATGGGACGGGTGAATGACTCCATCGCAACCATGCGCAAGATTTTAGTTCGCCAGCCAGACAATGTGGCTGCGTTGAACGCGCTGGGATATACGTTGATTGATCGGACAAAAGACCTTGTCGAGGGTCGCGAGCTGCTGGAAAAAGCCTACGCCAAAGAACCGAATGATCCGGCCATCATCGATAGTATGGGCTGGCTGTATTACCGCTTGGGCGACTACAACAAATCCCTGGAGATGTTAGCCAAGGCAAACTCCATGGTTGAAGATGCCGAGGTGATGGCGCACTACGGTGAAGTGTTGTGGGTTGCCGGGCAGCAGGATAAAGCTCGAGAAGTTTGGAACAAGGCACAGGAGCAGTTTCCGGAAAACCTGATATTGCGCGCGACTGTGAAACGGTTCATCAAAAAGTGAAGTGGCTGGGATGGCTGTTTGTGTTGGCGCTGACCGGGTGTGCAACCCAGCCGGTGGTGATTCAGCCGCAGGCAGCGTCAGTGCTGCCGCCTGGTGAATATTGGAAAATGACCGGGCGCTTTGGTGCAAGTCATGATGAGGAATCATGGAGTGGCGGCATCGAGTGGCGGCAGCAGGGTGAGGGCTATTTCATTCAGTTGTCGGGGCCGTTGGGTCAGGGCGCGGTACAGTTGAGCGGAGATGATCGGTCAGCACAGCTAAAACTGGCCGAGGACAAAGTGTTAAACGACGGCAGTGCTGAGTTGCTGTTGTGGCAGCATACCGGTTGGCGCGTACCCTTTGCTGGAATGCGTTACTGGATGCAGGGAAAGGTCGCGCCGCTGGCTCCGATTGATCAGCAGGAGTTTGATCAGGACGGACGTTTGGTTCGTTTGAACCAATCTGGCTGGCGAGTGGATTTCCGCCGCTATGTGGCCGTGAATGATCAAGCCTTACCCAGCAAAATGTTGTTGCAGCATGACGGGATCAGCGTCCGTCTGGTGGTAGATCAATGGGAGTTGAGTCATTGAAGTCTGTTGTTGATGCGGATTGGCGCAATCCGCAGTTCGCCTGGCCAGCTCCGGCCAAAATCAATCTGTTTTTGCACATCACCGGTCGGCGCACCGATGGCTATCATTTGTTGCAGACGGTGTTTCAGTTTATCGATTTTTGTGACTACCTTTATTTCAGTACCAATCTGAGCGGTGAAATAACACGCGACAGCGAGTTGGCCGGCGTGCCGGCTGACAGTGATCTGGTGGTGCGTGCCGCCAGACTGTTGCGCCAGCATTGCCCTGGTCCGGAGGGAGTGGCGATTCGCGTCGACAAGCGATTGCCCATGGGGGGCGGGATTGGTGGAGGTAGCTCGGATGCCGCGACGACGTTGATTGCGCTGAACAAATTGTGGGGCTGTGGCCTGGATGTGGATCAGTTGGCGAGTCTGGGTTTGGCGCTGGGCGCGGACGTGCCGGTGTTTGTGCGTGGCCACGCGGCCTGGGCTGAAGGTGTAGGTGAACAATTAACGCCCGTTTCCCCTGCGGAACCGTGGTATGTGCTTATTATTCCACCGGTTAGCATCAATACCGGAGAAATTTTTTCGGATCGGGAATTGACAAGGGATAAAGAAATCCTCAGAATACGCGACTTTCCAGGGGCACTCACAGAGAATGTATGCCAACCGGTGGTTGAGCAACGTTATCCTGAGGTGGCCCGGGTAATTCACTGGCTTGCACAGCATGGCAAGGCACGAATGACAGGCACTGGCGCCTGTGTGTTCGCCCCATTCGAGAGTGAAAGCGAAGCCAGAGCCGTAGCAGGGCAGGTGCCCCAGGGGTGGCGAGTTGTCGTCGCCAAAGGTATGAATACTACCCATCTGTACGGTGTGTGAGACAAACTGAGTTCTGTTGGGCTGTCGCCAAGCGGTAAGGCACTGGATTTTGATTCCAGCATTCCTAGGTTCGAATCCTAGCAGCCCAGCCATTTTCTTTACGCCGAGACACACTTTCAGGAGTGCAATGCTGTGCCTGACCGTCGCATGATGGTGTTCACTGGGACCGCCAATCCCCAGTTAGCCCAAGATATTGCACGCTTTCTCCACCTGCCCCTAGGTCGTGCTGCGGTAGGTACCTTCAGTGATGGCGAGATCAGCGTAGAAATCCTGGACAATGTCCGCGGTAAGGACGTGTTTATCGTCCAGCCCACTTCTGCACCAACCAATGATAATTTGATGGAACTGCTGGTGATGGTTGACGCCATGCGCCGCGCATCGGCTGGTCGCGTCACTACCGTTATCCCTTATTTTGGTTATTCCCGTCAGGATAGACGTACCCGTTCTGCCCGCGTTCCCATTACCGCCAAGGTGGTAGCCAACATGATCACCAGCGTGGGCACCAGTCGCGTACTGACGGTGGACCTGCATGCGGATCAGATTCAAGGCTTTTTTGATATTCCGGTGGATAACGTGTACGCTTCGCCCATTTTGTTGGGTGATATTTGGCGGCAGAAACACCCGGATCTGATGGTTGTGTCACCTGACGTGGGCGGCGTAGTCCGTGCCCGCGCCCTGGCCAAGCGCCTGGGTGATGCCGATTTGGCAATTATTGATAAACGCCGGCCACAAGCCAATGTGGCGAAAGTCATGCACATCATTGGTGATGTACGTGACCGCACCTGTGTGCTGGTTGACGACATGGTCGATACCGCCGGCACGCTGTGCAAAGCGGCCGAAGCGTTGAAAGATCATGGCGCGAAAAAAGTGTTGGCCTATTGTACCCACCCTGTATTGTCGGGCAAGGCAGTGGAAAACCTCAGCAACTCCGTGCTGGATGAGCTGGTGGTAACGGACACGATTCCGTTGACCGATGCCGTACGCGCTTGCGGCAAGGTAAGACAATTGAGCATTGCCGAGATGCTGGCGGAAACCATGCGCCGTATCCACACCGAGGAATCGGTGAGTTCGCTGTTTATTGACTGATTTTTTTGGTGCAACCCGGTCGTAGCTGAATCGGGTTGCTTTTTGTAAGAGGGCTGGTCGCGGCCCTGTTTTGAGGAGTAAGAAACCATGTCTGGTGACTTTACAATTGAAGCTACAGTACGTACTGACGAGGGGAAAGGTGCGAGCCGCCGCCTACGTCAGACGGGTAAAATCCCTGGTGTTATCTACGGCGGCCACAAGGACGCTGTATCGATTTCTCTGGAACACAACAAAATCCTGCACAGCTTGGAGCATGAGGCGTTTTACACCTCAATCCTGAACGTGAAGGTGGATGGCAAGACTGAGAAAGCGATTTTGCGCGATGTACAGCGTCATGCGTACAAGCCAAAGGTAACGCACATTGACTTGCAGCGCGTTAACCCCAACGACGTTATTCACATGGTTGTGCCTTTGCACTTCATCGGTGAAGACGGCTGCGTTGGCGTGAAGGCCGGCGGTCACTTGACTCACAACATGTCAGATCTGGCCATCAGCTGTGCTGCCAAAGACCTGCCTGAGTTCATCGAAGTGGACGTAAGCAATCTGGCTATGGAGCAAGTGCTGCACATTTCTGATCTGAAATTGCCTAAGGGTGTGACTTCTGTTGCCCTGTCTCACGGTGCAGATCATGACTTGCCAGTGGCTGCAGTTCACAAGCGTCGTGGCGAAGAAGCCGAAGCGGCTGAAGAAGTTGAAGCAGAAGAGAGCGACGAAATCTCTGATGCAGCAGATGCTTCTGACGCTGAAGGCGACAAGTAAGACCCTGACGGGTGTTGAAACTCTGGGCGTAGAGGCGAACAGCAGTGACTGCACCCATCAAAATGATCGTGGGCCTGGGAAATCCAGGCTCCGAATATGCGGAAACCCGGCACAATGCCGGGTTTTGGCTTATTGACGAAATCGCTCGCGCCCACGGCGCAAGTCTGCAGGCCGACAGCAAGTACCACGGTGACACCGCCAGAATACTGATCGGCAGTCACGAAGTACGCCTGCTCAAACCCATGACCTTCATGAATCGCAGTGGTCAGTCCGTGGCCAAGCTGGCGAATTTCTACAAAATCCCGCTCGAATCCATTCTGGTCGCCCATGATGAAATGGATTTTGCGCCAGGTATCATGCGGTTAAAAATCGGCGGTGGTCATGGTGGCCACAACGGTTTGCGCGACATCATTGCCCAGATGGGCAATCAAAAAGATTTTCTGCGGCTGCGGATGGGTATTGGCCATCCGGGGCACGCCAGTCAAGTGACCGGTTATGTGCTGGGTAAGCCACAAACCGATGATAGAATCGCTATCGAATTAGGCATCAAAGAAGTGTTGGCCGTATTGCCGCTGTTGCTGGCCGGCGAACTTCAACAGGCCATGAATCAATTGCACACCAAGTTAAAAGGGTAAGGTTATGGGATTTAAATGCGGAATCGTCGGTTTGCCTAATGTGGGTAAATCCACGCTGTTCAATGCCTTGACCAAGGCCGGCATCGATGCCGCCAACTACCCGTTCTGCACCATCGAACCCAACGTCGGTGTGGTGCCCATGCCCGATGCGCGCCTGGATGCCCTGGCCGCCATCGTCAACCCGCAGCGCGTGCTGCCCACCACCATGGAATTTGTCGACATCGCCGGACTGGTCGCCGGAGCCTCCAAGGGTGAAGGTCTGGGTAACAAGTTTTTGGCCAATATCCGCGAAACCAATGCCATTGCCCACGTGGTGCGCTGCTTTGAAGACGGCGACATCACCCACGTTTCCGGCTCGGTCGACCCATTGCGCGACATCGAAATCATCAACACCGAACTGGCGCTGGCAGACATGGAATCCGTGGAGAAAAGTCTGCTGCGCGTAGCCAAAATCGCCAAAAGTGGCGACAAAAAGGCCAAGGCACAGCAGGCCCTGTTCGAGCGGCTGAAAGCCCAGTTGGATAAAGGCGAGCCAGTCCGGGCGCTGGAATTCAGCGAGGACGAAAAAGTCCTGATGAAAGAAATCCAGTTGCTGACCAGCAAGCCTACCATGTACATCGCCAACGTTGCCGACGACGGTTTTCAGAACAACCCGCTGCTGGACAAGGTGCGCGCCCTGGCCGAGAAGGAAGGCGCGGCAGTGGTGCCAGTCTGTGCGGCCATCGAGGCCGAAATCGCCGAGCTGGATGATGCGTCGAAAAAGGACTTCCTCGCCGACCTGGGTCTGGAAGAACCCGGTCTGGATCGCGTAATCCGCGCCGGCTACTCGTTGCTGGGACTGCAAACCTACTTCACCGCCGGCGTCAAAGAAGTTCGCGCCTGGACGGTGAAAATCGGTGCCACCGCACCGCAGGCCGCCGGCGTGATCCATACCGATTTCGAGAAAGGCTTCATTCGCGCCGAAGTGGTTGCCTATGCAGATTTTGTCGCATACAAGGGTGAAAACGGTGCCAAAGATGCCGGCAAATGGCGCCTGGAAGGCAAGGAATACATCGTACAGGACGGCGATGTAATGCACTTCCGCTTTAACGTCTAACTGGTTAAATTCCCGTCGGTTTAGTGACGCCCGGGGTTGACATTTGGGGCACTAATCCGCAAAATGCGCACTCCCCGCAACGGGGTAAGGCTACATAGCTCAGCTGGTTAGAGCACATCACTCATAATGATGGGGTCCCAGGTTCGATTCCCGGTGTAGCCACCATATTCCAAAAGCCCGATTCTAACGAGTCGGGCTTTTTTATGCCCTACTTCCTTTCCCCATACGTCTTTCCGTAGGGTGCGCGGCGCACCCTACGGTTGGGGAGTTAACTCATATCCTGCGGATCCACGTCCACGCTCCATCTCACCTTTTTCGCGTCTTTGTGATTTTCCAGAAACTGAATGATTTTCGCGAGCAGTGCGTGCAGGTCGCGGCGGTGTTCGGCGATCAGCAATAGTTGCGCGCGGAATCGTCCGGCGCGCTTTTCGATCACGGCGGGAACCGGGCCGAGGAATTCTACTTTGCTGTGATTTTCACTCAGTGTGTGCAGCGCGGATAGCACGTCCATCGGTAAGGCTTGCGCGGTGGCTTCGGCGCGGATCAGTGCGGCGAAGCGGTAGGGCGGAAACTGCGCCTGGCGGCGTTCGTCCAGCGCGGCTTCGGCGAAGGCGTGGAAGCCGTCGCGGATCAGTGTGGTCAGCAGCGGATGTTCCGGGTGGTGGGTCTGGATGATGACCTTGCCCGGTTTGTCGCCACGACCAGCGCGACCAGCGACCTGGGTGACGAGCTGCGCCAGGCGTTCGGTGGCGCGAAAATCCATGCTGAACAAACCGCCGTCGGCGTCGAGAATGCCGACCAGCGTGACGTTGGGGAAGTCGTGGCCTTTGGCCAGCATTTGCGTGCCCAGCAAAATTTGGCCGGCACCGGAATGCACTTTGTCCAGCAGCGCCTCAAACGAACCTTTGCGGCGGGTGGTGTCGCGGTCGATGCGGATCACCTCGTAGTTGGCAAAATGTTCCGCCAGCGCTTTTTCCACCCGCTCGGTGCCAAAGCCCTGGGGGCGGATGTCCAGTTCGCCACAGCTTGGGCACTGGTGGGGAATGGGGCGTTCGCTGCCGCAGTGATGACAGCACAGACGTTTGCTCTGCTGGTGCAGGGTCATGTGGGTGTCGCAGCGGCGGCACATTTCGATGTTGCCGCACTGATGACAAATCAGGGTTGGCGCAAAGCCGCGCCGGTTCAAAAAGAACAGCACCTGATTGCCGCGCTCAAGATGTTTTTTGGTTTCGCGCAACAGCGCGTGGCTGATGTTTTCCAGCATGGGCTGGTTGCGCAGGTCCAGGGTTTCGATGCCGGGGGCGGCAGCGTGGCCGGCGCGCTTTTGCAGTCGCAAGCGGGTGAAGCGTTTCTGTTGGCAGTTGTACAAACTTTCCAGTGACGGCGTGGCCGAGCCAAGCAGCACCGGAATGCCCTGGCGATTGGCGCGCACCAGCGCGATGTCGCGGGTGTGGTAGCGCAGGCCATCGCCTTGTTTGAACGAGGCATCATGTTCTTCGTCGATGATGATGATGCCGGGTTTGGCCAGGGGGGTGAAAATCGCCGAGCGGGTGCCAATGATGATGCGTGCTTCGCCGCTTTTCGCCGCCAGCCAGTTGTTGAGTCGTTCGGTGTCGTTCAGGCCAGAGTGCAGCAGCGCCATGGGCTGGGGAAAACGACGGATGAAACGGTCCAGCAGTTGTGGCGTCAGGCCGATTTCTGGCACCAGCACCATCGCCTGTTCGCCGCGAGTAAGCACTTGCTCGATGATTTGCAGATAGACTTCGGTTTTGCCGCTGCCGGTCACGCCATCAAGCAGAAAACAGTGATAACTGCCCAGACCGGCGCGCACTGCTTCGCAGGCGGCGTGTTGTTCCTGATTGAGTCGCAGCGGCGCTTGCGCGCTGATGTGGGCGTGGCTGGCAAGGCTGCTTTGCTGAATTTCCACCACCCAGTTTTTTTCCAGCAATTTTTTCATCGCCGGACGCCAGCCATCAATTTTTTCGTCCAGCAGCGCGCTGCTTTGGCCGGCAGAGTCGGCCTGGAGAATACTGAGCAGACTGGCCTGCTTGGGCGCGCGCTTGAGCTGTTCGACTTGGGCGTCACGGCCCTCGGTGGTCAGTTGCCACAGGCTGATGGTTTTGGCCTGGGCCGGATGATTCTGGCGCAGCAGGGTGGGCAGCGCCGAGAACACCGTGTCGCCCAACGAATGGTGGTAATAGTTGCTGAGCCAGCTTAACCAGTCGAGGTGGCTGGCTGGCAGCAGCGGTTGTTCGTCGATGACGTGGCTGATGGCCTTGAGTTTGTCGCGAGGCACTTCGCTGGTTTGTTCCAGCGAGAGAATCACGCCGATTTTTTGCTGACGACCAAATGGAACACTGACGCGCATGCCGGGTTGCAGCAGCGGGTGGTGGCCTGGGGGTGGCAGGTAGTCAAACAGGCGACGCAGCGGAGTCGCAATGGCAAGGCGAACGATCATCGCGCGACTGTAACATGCAGCGGATTTTTCGCATACCGCATTGCGAAAACGGGGTAACTTGCTGTGCTGTTGGACAAAAGCGGCTTATCCACAAAGCCTGTGGATAACTATGTGGATGAAGTGGGGGAAAGTCGTCTAAGTGGCCATAGCGCAAGGCGCGGTATTAAATTGTATAATATTTGTGCTGTAACTTAACTTGTTGTTTTTAAATAATAAAAAATTTCAGAGCAAAAAAAGCCGCTTTTTTAGGTTGTCCGAATCGCACTTGGGGTTGTCAATAGTTCAATGTGAATAATTTTGTAAGCTCGATACAAAAATGATTATGGCGAGCGCGGCGTGACACTGAACGCCTGGATTTCCTCCATCTGGGTGAGGGTCTCGGCCAGCAGGCGGAAATTCTTCTCATGGCGGGTGCGCAGCAGCATTTCGTAGCGCATGGATTTGCCATCGTTTTCCAGTTGGTAACTGCGGCTGCTGGACTCGATGTTGTGGTAGCGGACAATTTCGAGAATCTCGTCTTCGGTCAGTTGCGACTTGCGCAGTGTCTGCACCGACAGGGCGCCCAGGGTCAGCGACGGCAGTTTGGATTCAAGCCAGCGGAACGCTGACAGGGTGCCCAGTGCCAGTACGGTGGCAATGCCGGCGGCGAGGAAAAAACCCACGCCGATGAGCACGCCAATGGCCGCAGTGATCCAGATGGAAGCGGCGGTGGTCAGGCCGCGAATAGTGTGCGCCTCTTTCATGATGACGCCGGCGCCCAAGAAACCGATGCCGGTCATGATGCCCTGCGCCATGCGGGTAGGGTCAACGCGGATGGTGTCGAGGGGAACGCCCTTGAGCAGCTCCCACTGGTACACCGTCAGCAGCATCAGCAGTGACGAGGCCATGCACACCAGCGCGTGAGTGCGAAAACCGGCAGGGCGACCGTTGTAGGAGCGTTCCAGGCCGATCAGGCCGCCAGCGGCCAGAGCGATCAGCAAACGTGACGCGGTGGTGACAAGTTCTGTGTCGAGACCAAAAATATCCAGATTCATGACAAATTTTTCTATGGCAGGTAAAGATGTGCTGTAAATCAATGCGATGCATAATAGCTGCCGTATACTACCACGCCAGCCAAATTACTGATCGCTCTGTGGATATTGACGGCCCTGCGCCGCGAATCCTGAGCTGAACCGGGAGGAACAATGACCGATTGTTTGTTTTGTAAGATTGTGGCCGGAAAAATTCCGGCGAACGAAGTTTATCGCGACGATGACGTGGTCGCATTTCGCGACATCAGCCCCCAGGCACCCAAGCACCTGCTGATTATTCCCACCGAGCACGTGGCGACGCTGAACGATTTTGATCAGGCGCATCAAATGGTGTTGGGCAAGATGCTGCTGACCGCGCAAAAGCTGGCCAAGGCCGAAGGCTTTGCCGACAGTGGTTATCGCACCGTGATTAACTGCAATCAGGATGGTGGCCAGACGGTGTACCACACCCATATGCATGTGCTGGGTGGGCGGGCGATGAAGTGGCCGCCGGGCTAGTCGATCGAAAAAAAAGTGTGCGTATCAAGCCCGGCATCGCCGGGCTTTTTTTATGGCAGCCGGTATAGCTGTTTTTCGTAGGCCGCGCCGGGGAACAGCGCGTGGGCCAGCGCGTCCTTGGCCAGTTCCGGGTCCAGCGGCACCGGTTGCAGTTGATCGCCGACAACGCGGAACTGCTGCGCGGGATTTTCCGGGGTGTGGATCACCACCTGATCGCCCACCTGATAGGCGTGGTTGTTGTCGTACTGCATGATGGCGCGACCGGGATCATTGGCCGGCAGACTCAACAGGTCGCGGCCTATCATCGGGTTGTGATTTTCCAGGCCCATGGCGCTCAGTGCAGTGGGCAGCAAGTCGATTTGGCTAGACAGAGTGTCCAACCGCTGCTTGGGGACGTTGGGGCCGAGCAGCAGACCGACGATTTGGTATTTTTGCACGGGCACCAGTTCTGTGGCGCGCACCAGCATCGGGTGATCGGCCACCAGCAGGAACACAGTGTTGGCGAAATAGGCTTCTTTTTGTGCCTGCTCGAAGAACTTGCCCAGCGCATAATCCGCGTACTTGGCGCTGTTGTGCGGGTTTTGCCGTGGCTGATCGTAGTTGTCGATTTTGCCTTCGGGGAAATCGTACGGCGCGTGATTGGTCAGGGTCAGCACCACGTTGGCGAAGGGCTGCGGCGTTTGTTTGAATTTTTCGTTGGCAAAGCGGAACAGCGCTTCGTCCGATGCGCCCCACGAGGTGCGTTCAGCATCGACGGGGAAGTCGGCGGTGTCGAGCACTTCATCAAAACCGTTGTTGAGCATGAAGCCGCGCATGTTGTCGAAATGACTTTCGCCGCTGTAGATGAAGCGGGTGTGGTAGCCGTGTTGTTTGAGCAGGCTGCCGATGGTGAAAAAATTCTGCTGTGACTTGTTCAGCTTCAGAATTGTGCTGTGCCAGGTGGTGGGTGGATAGGCACTGAGCAACGCCTCCATGCCGCGCGAAGTGCGGATGCCGGTGGCGTAGAGCTGACTGAACAGCGTGCCCTGCTCGGCCAGTTTTTCCAGATTCGGCGTCAGCGGCAGGCCGCCCAGGCTGGCCATGTATTCCGCGCCCATGCTTTCCATGATGATGACCACCAGATTGAGCGGTTTGTCGCGGGCAATGGCCGGCGTCTGCTGGTGCAGGGTTGGCAGCGTCGCATCCTGCGGGCCGTCGATATGCGCGGCGCGGCGCACGCGAGTAAATACTTCCTCATCCGGCAGGCTGCCGTACAGCTCGTCCGCGATAATGCTCGCCTGATTCTGCCGGTACAGCGCGTACAGCAACGAATAGCTGGAATTCAGTCCCAACTGGTTGGCCAGAGGGTTGCCGGAAAACGCCGCCAGTCCCGGATTCGGCGTGGCCTTGTTGATGCCCGAACGCATGCCGATGATCAGCAGCACGATCAGCAGCGGCAGCACCAGCAGGCGCAGCACCACGGGCCAAGGCTGTTGCGCCCGCAACAGTCGCGACACTGCTTGCCAGCACAACACCCCAAATGCTAGCCACAGCAGGCTGAGCATGGGCAGGGCGACGGGATATTCGCCCCACACCGTCAGCAGTACTTCCTTGGGATGGGTGAAGTACTGGAAGAAAAGCTGATTGGGGCGGCTGGTGTACTCGTTCATGAACGGCCCGGTGACCACTTCCATGCCGATGATCAGCATCACCCAGGCGCTGAAGTACAACGTCAGCGGCACGTGCAGGCGGCGCTGCCAGGACAATGGCAACAACAGCATCAGCAGCGCCGGCAGCAGCAGTGCCGCGCTTAGCAGCACTGCGTCCATGCGCAGACCGATGGGATAAATCCGCCACAGTTGTTCGATCCCCTGCAACTCGTCGGCAAAGTACAGGCTTAGGCCCGCACGATTGACGGCGAAAAACGCAATGCAGAAAACGAAGAAGGCCCCCAGGGGAGCCAGGGGGCCGAGTTTTTGGTACAGCCTAGTCATGAATGAAAGTGTAATCTCAGAACGTTGCTAATGTGTGACCAAACTCGCGGGCATATCGTTCCCCAAATTCCTTGCGGCTGAAACGATGGTTCTGCGGGCCGTGGCTTTCGATCTTGATCGCGCCGATCAGCGAGGCAATCCGGCCGGTGGTGTCCCAGTCCAGGTCATGCATCAAACCGTACAGCAGGCCAGCGCGGTAGGCATCGCCACAGCCGGTGGGGTCAGACAGTTCTGCTGCCTTGGCGCAGGGAATCTCGATGCGGTGCTTTTTGGTGTAAATGTGCGAACCCTTGCTGCCCTGGGTGACGATGAAGGCTTCGACGCGCTCGGCAATGTCATGCGGGCTCAGGCCGGTGCGCTCGTACATCATTTCCGCTTCATAATCATTGACGGTGACCCAGGTCGCCTGATCGATGAAGGCTTTCAGATCGTCGCCGTCAAACATCGGCATCGCCTGACCGGGATCGAAAATGAACGGAATGCCGGCTTCGACAAACTCGCGGGCATGCAGAATCATGCCGTCGCGACCATCGGGTGAAATGATGCCGATCTTCACGCCCTTGGCGTCGGTCACGCTGTTTTCGTGGGCATAGCCCATGGCACCAGGATGAAACGCAGTGATCTGGTTGTCGTCCATGTCGGTGGTGATGAATGCCTGGGCGGTGTAGCTATCGGATTTTTCTTTGACGTGCTTGGTGGAAATGCCGTGTTTCTCAAACCAGGCGCGGTACTCGGCAAAATCGTTACCCACGGTGGCCATGGGCAGCGGGCTGCCACCCAGCAATTTCAGGTTGTAGGCAATGTTGCCAGCGCAACCACCAAAACTGCGACGCATCTCGGGCACCAGAAACGACACGTTAATCATGTGGGTCTTGTCAGGCAGGATGTGGTTTTTGAATTTATCGGGGAAGACCATCACGTTATCAAACGCGAACGAGCCGCAGATCAGTGCTGACATTGAATTGCTCCGTGCTGAGAATTTGTTTTGGGAATGAGGGGATTGTAACGGGTACGGGTGGGGAAATGAAACAGGGAGGGGCTTGGGCGTGCACTTGGGGGTTTGGAGTGGGAGGCAGCTGATCATCATGGGGACGCTTTTTTCAATCCCCGCGGCTAAGCTTAAGTGACTATATCTGATTGTATTTTAAAGAGTTTGTTGGTTTGGTGCGATGCGTTGAGTGATGTGTTGACGCGAGGGACTGCTTGAAGGAGTACTTAAAACCGTCAATAATTGACGGTATGGGGCGATAATCAGGGACAAGGGACTTGGCCAGCAAAGAATCCAATGTGGTTGATTTCAACATCACCCCTGACAGGGCGAGAAAACTCATCAAAGAAATTGCTGAGGATAGCTCGAGGGTGATTTTCACGGCCCATGCGGAAAAGCGCATGCGACAGCGCAAGATTTCAAGAATTCAGGTGATGAGATGTTTGACGCACGGCCGCGTGATCGAGGGTCCCGCTCCCAGTATTAAAGGGAATTGGGAGATGAAGATGGAAGTGATGTCTGCCGGAGAGATAGTTACTGTAGTTGTTGCTTTGGAAAAAGACGACGCTGGAAATTATGCAGTGATAATTACGGTATTTGGAGCTTAAGCCCCATGAAAAAAGAAAACATGTACCACTATACAAGTTGCGGCCTCCGTAACATCTGGTTACGGAACGGATTTGTCATGAAAGAAACCTCGTATGGTCATGGAGTCGCAATACATGACGTTGAGGGATTGCATAAAGCCATTGGTTTGAATTTGGTTCAAAATAAGCCTCACCTCAGTGGGGCCGAGATTCGTTTTTTGCGAAAAGAACTTGATATGCCCCAAGCGCAGTTGGCAGCGATGCTTGGCGTTAGTGAAAACACCATTAGGGGCTGGGAAAAACACAGAGGCAAAATTACAAAGCCAGCCGAACGGTTGCTGCGGATGATCTATCAGGAATACGTTACGGGAAATTCATCTATTCGCGAACTCATCGAGCGACTCGGGAAATTCAACAGAAACATCTATTCAAATGGGATGAGCCTCGAGGAAACAGAAAATGGCTGGGTGTCAGCGGCCTGATTGGGGATCACTTGGCGCAATGCCTTTTAGTTATTGCGTGGTGCATCAAAGCAGGTAGGGTGAGCCGCGTGTACAAACCGGGGACATGGGTTACAAAGCGTTCGGAGACATAGGTAACACATCTAGACTGATGGCATGAGAAATCTAAAGAGGAATGATCATGCCTTGGACAGAGGTGTCTACCATGACCTTGA